>NZ_DCAN01000006.1:268286-432964 GCF_002311545.1 Sulfitobacter sp. UBA1132
CAGGGGCGGGATCGACGTCGCCCTATCTTCTGGGGTTGATGCAAAAGGAAACCGACTGGTGTCATGCGGCTTTCGATGATCCCGCAGGGGCGGTGCAGCAGGTGATCGACAGCGCGGGCGCGGTGCCCCCGGACCAGTTGTCCAGTCATCTACGGCAGGGCAAGCGGCGCGTGGCGCTGATGACGGGGCTGGCTGATCTGGCGGGGGCTTGGTCGCTGGAGGAGGTGACCGGCGCGCTGACCGATTTTGCCGACGCCGCCGCCCAAGCCGCGCTGACCGCAGGGCTGAAAGCGCAGATCAAACGCGGCAAGCTGCCCGGCATGACGGAAGAGGACGCCGACAGCGGCGCAGGCATGGTCGTGCTGGCTATGGGCAAGATGGGCGCACGCGAGCTGAATTATTCGTCCGATATCGATCTGATCTGCCTGTTCGACGAAACGCGTTTTGACGCCAGCGATTTTCACGACGCCCGCACAGCCTTTGTCCGCGCCACCCGCGCGATGAGCGGGACGCTCAATGATCTCACGGGCGAGGGCTATGTCTTTCGCACAGACCTGCGGTTGCGACCCGATTCCGGTGTGACGCCCGTGTGCATCGCGATGGAAGCGGCAGAACGGTATTACGAAAGTCTGGGCCGCACATGGGAGCGTGCCGCCTATATCAAGGCACGCCCTGCGGCGGGCGATCTGGCGGCGGGTGATCAGTTCCTTTCGGTGCTGCGGCCCTTCGTCTGGCGCAAGCATCTGGATTTTGCCGCGATACAGGACGCCCATGACATGCGCCTTGCGATCCGCGAGCACAAAGGGTTGGGGGGCAGTGTCTCGCTTTCGGGGCACAATATGAAGCTGGGGCGCGGCGGTATCCGCGAGATCGAATTCTTCACCCAGACCCGTCAGCTGATCGCCGGTGGGCGCGACGCAGATCTGCGCGTGCGCGGCACCTGCGAAGGCATGGCCGTGCTGGCGGAAAAGGAATGGATCCCCTCAGAAGTGGCCGAGACGCTGTGCGATCACTACCGTGCGCATCGTACCGTGGAACACCGCGTCCAGATGATCCGAGACGCCCAGACCCATACGTTGCCCCAAACGGAAGAGGGGTTCGACCGGCTGGCCGCGATGATGGATATGGATGTCCCCGCGCTGCGCAGTGACCTTGAACGGCGGCTGGAAGAGGTCCACCAACTGACCGAAGGGTTCTTTGCGGGCTCGACCTCAAGCCCTGAAGCGGCTGCCCCGCCCGAGGAACATGTCTTTGACGCCGCGATTGTGGACCGTTGGCTGAACTACCCCGCCTTGCGCAGCGCCCGGGGGGCGGAGCTTTTTGCAGAGCTGAAACCTGGATTGCTGGCGCGTCTCGCACGGGCCACCAAACCGGACGAGGCATTGCTGGCCTTTGACGGCTTTCTTGGCGGGCTGCCCGCGGGGGTGCAGTTATTCTCCTTGTTGAAGATCAACCCGCAACTCTCTGATTTGCTTGTTGATATTGTCAGCGCGTCACCCGCGCTCGCTGCCTATCTGTCGCGCAATGCGCAGGTGTTCGACGCGGTGATAGGTGGGGATTTCTTCAGCGAATGGCCGGCAGAGGACGCTTTGGTCGACAGTCTGACAGAGGTGCTGGAGGCCGAAGAGGATTATGAGGCGCGGCTGGATACCTGTCGTCGATGGGCCAAGGAATGGCATTTCCGGATCGGGGTGCATCACCTGCGCGGGCTGATTGATGCCGCGACGGTTGGGGCGCAATATGCCGATCTGGCGCGGGCGGTGTTGCGCGGGCTCTGGCCGGTGGTGATCGACGAATTCTCGCGCCGTCACGGGCCGCCGCCCGGGCGCGGTGCGGTGCTGGTCGGGATGGGGTCACTTGGCGCGCGCCGCCTGACCGCTGCCTCTGATCTGGATATGATCGTGGTTTACGATTCCGCTGGCGTCGAAAGCTCTGACGGCAAGCGCCCGCTGGCGTCGCGGCTGTATTATGCGCGGTTGACGCAGGCGATGATCACCGCGATGACCGCGCCGATGGCCCAAGGCAAGCTCTACGAAGTGGACATGCGCTTGCGCCCGTCTGGGACGCAGGGGCCGGTGGCGACCAGTTTAGCGAGTTTTGAAAGCTATCAGATGGGGCAGGCCTGGGTGTGGGAGCATCTGGCCCTAACCCGCGCCGATTGTGTGACCGGCCCCGATGATCTGATGCAGGATGTTGCGCGCCTGTGCGACAGGGTGCTCGCCCGTTCGCGCGACCGTGCCGATACCCTGCACGAGGTCGCGGCGATGCGCGCACGTCTGGCAACAGCCAAGGTGGCCGGCGGCATCTGGGATGCCAAGAACGGGCCGGGGCGCTTGCAGGATATCGAATTGCTGGCGCAGGCCGGGGCCTTGCTGGCGGGCACCACGGCGCGGGATATCACCTCTGCGCTTGGGGATGCGGAGGCGCAGAACGTCATCACCGCCGATCAGGCAGCGGTGCTGCGCCGCGTCTACCGCAGCTGTTGGGCGCTGCAATCCGCGACGCGGTTGCTGTCATCCTCTGTCCTGCGCGAGGATTCTCTGGGGCAGGCGGGTTTGCGGTTTCTGTGCCGCTCCCTCGATGTGGACACGCCCGAAGAACTGCACGCGCATCTCGCGCAAAGCTACGATCAGGCCGCGACGATCATCGCCGATGCACTTGCCGCTTACGTAGATAAGGCGGACGGGGGCGCGACATGAGCAAAGGGGACCCCAACGATCCCAAAGGGCTGATCTTTGAATCCTACCGCATAGAGGGGATCACCCAGGCGGAGTGTCGGTCAATCTTTCTGGATTGGGCGCTCAGCCTGCCAGCGGAAGCGGATACCAAAGCCGCCCTGCGCGCCTTGTTGGACAGCGTGACAGCAGAGAACCAAGACCATCCCATGACCGAAGTGATGCAAGAGGGGTTGATTGACATGGCCACGCCCCGGCGGCGCGGCGGCTGGCGCACCCGACCGCGCAGCTAGACAGGCCGACATTAAGGCGCAAACGTGCCGAAATACCCTAATGATGCCTTAGGTTTTGAACATTCTCGCCCCATTCCTGCCTTAATTGAGCAGCATTACCGTTACATGGCTGCACAATCCGTATCGTCAGCAGCTTTTGGAGGGGTAAATGAAACATCATAAACTGTTGATCGCTTTGGCCTGTGCCGCTGCCGTGTCCGGTTGTGCACCGGCGGATATTGCCAGCCGGAATGCGATGTATGACACATCCTCGACCCGCATGTCCTTGCTGGACAATCTCAACGCCTACCAGCCCGATACGTTGCTGGACGCGGTGCATATCCAGCACACCAACGTCTCTGTGCCCGATCACCTGCGGGTCGCACAAGCGCCAAGCCTGCTGCAATCGGCTGACATCGTCTGGCATGGCGAAGCAGACACTGACCGCCGCGATCAGGTGCGCGCGATCTTCGAGGCCGCGATCCGCCAGGGGGCAGTGACCGCCTATGGTCCCGTGCCCGCCGCGCTGGAGGTCGAGGTCTTGCGGTTCTATAACCCCGCCTCGGAAGCCCCGTCGGCAGAGTTTATCCTGACCGTTGTCGATGCCCGCAATGGCAACCCGTTGGCCGAGCCCCGTCAGGTCGCGGTAGAGCTGAGCAGCTTTGCGCCCCCCGTCGCAGAGGCGCAGCCGGACAATGCGGTGATGATCCATGATCTGGCCCGTGCGATTGAACAGCAGCTCGCCACACCGGGCAGCTATAAACGCACGAAACTTGCCGCCTATTGAGGCAGCAGTCGAACTCTGCGCTTCCCCAAACGCGCGGAACCGACTAATGGGGGCGGTATGACAACGCCCCTTTCCCCTCCCGCTTCGACCGACCCTTCCGATTTGCCTGTGGTGCGCCTGCTGCCCAAGGCAAATGCCCGCGCCATCCGGCACGGGTTTCCCTGGGTTTATGCCAATGAAATGGTCACCGACCGCCGCACCAAGGCGCTTGCGCCCGGCAGTCTCGCGCTGCTGGAAGACAGCGCCCGTCAGGTGATGGGGGTGGTCGCGGTGAACCCGGCCTCCAAGATCTTCTGCCGGATGCTGGACCAGAACGCGCAAGCCGTGGTGAACCAGAACTGGTTCGAGGCCCATATCAACCGCGCCGTGCAACTGCGTGACCAGATGTATGACGCGCCCTTTTACCGGTTGATCCACGCCGAAGCCGATGGGTTGCCCGGTGTGGTGATCGACCGCTTTGGCGATACGGCCGTCATTCAGGCCAACGCCGCATGGGCCGATGTGCATATCAATGCGCTGACAGCAGCGCTGGTGGAACAAACCGGCGTGCGCCATGTGCTCAAGAACGCGTCGGGCCGGACCCGCAGCCTTGAAGGGCTGGATGACGTAAGCGGTGTGCTGCATGGCGAGGCCCCAAGCGCGCCTGTGCAAGTGCCGATGAACGGTGCTATCTATATGGCTGACCTCACCGGCGGCCAGAAAACCGGCCTGTTCTACGACCAACGCCCGAACCACGCCTTCGCGGCGAACCTGTCCAAAGGCAAACGCGTGCTGGATGTCTTCGCCCATGTTGGCGGCTTCTCACTCGCCGCGCTGGCACATGGCGCGTCTTCTGCGGTTGCGGTCGACGGATCGGCACCCGCGCTTGAGCTGGCGCAGCAGGGCGCAGAGGCTATGGGCGTCACAGACCGTTTTGCCACGCGCCAAGGCGACGCCTTTGACATCCTGACAGCACTGCGGGCCGAGGGCAAAGAGTTCGACGTGGTGATCTGCGATCCGCCCGCCTTTGCCCCCGGTAAACCCGCGCTTGAAGCCGGTCTGCGCGCCTATGAACGTGTGGCGCGTCTGGCGGCGCAACTGGTGGCCGAAAACGGCGTGCTGGGTCTGTGTTCCTGTTCCCATGCGGCGGATCTGACGCAGTTCCGCACCGCATCTGTGCGCGGTATCGGTCGTGCGGGACGGCGCGCGGCGCTGCTGCACACCGGTTTCGCCGGACCTGACCACCCGCAGCTGCCGCAACTGGCCGAGACGGGATACCTCAAGTCGTTGTTCTTCCGCCTGTAAATGGCGCTGCGCATCCTGATTGACGCCTGCGTGCTCTATCCCACCGTTATGCGCGAGATGGTGATGGGCGCGGCGCGGGCGGGGGTGTTTGAACCGCTGTGGTCCGCGCGCCTGTTGGAAGAATGGGCGCGCGCCGCGATCAAGCTTGGCCCCGAGGGCGAGGCACAGGCCCGCGCAGAGATCGCCTTACTGCGCGCCGCCTGGCCCAAGGCGGAAGTGCCCCCAAGCCCCGGTGTGGCGGCACGGCTGTACCTGCCGGATGAAAACGACGTGCACGTGCTGGCCGCCGCGATCACCGGCCATGCCGATATTATCATGACGCTGAATGCCAAGGATTTCCCCCGTGGCACCTTGGCTGAAGAGGGGTTGGCGCGGGTCGATCCCGACAGCTACTTACACGGCGTCTGGCTGGCGCAGCCGCAGGTGATGGAAGCGGTCGCCGCACATGTTCTGGAAGAGGCACGCCGCCTGTCAGGCCATCCGTGGGAAATGCGACCGTTGCTGAAGAAAGCACGGCTGCCGCGGCTGGCAAAGGCGCTTGGTTAACGGTCCCAGGCGGATTGCAGCGCCGTGAGCGCGCCGATCCTGTCTGCCGTCTTCGGGTGGCTCAGCAGCCAGGCGGGGGCGGTGCCGTGGTTGCTTTGGGTCAGTGCCTCCAGCTTCTCGAACAAGGAAATTTGTGGCGCGATGCCGATACCCGCTTTGGTTAGCAGGGCGGCGGCATAGGCGTCCGCCTCGTATTCATCGCTGCGCGACAGGCGCGCGGCCAGGAGCGTCGCCAGCATATTGGCGATCCAGATACCGACACCGGGGAGGATACGCCCCAAGATCATCCCAAGCGCCGCGCGCATGGCGTTCTGGCCGGAAAAATCGATCATCCGTCGTCGTGAATGCCCCAAGGCCACATGGCCGAGCTCATGTGCAATCACACTCGCGAGCTCCTCGGCGGTGACGGCACCGGATTTGAATTTCTCGTAAAAACCGCGGGTAATGAAGATACGCCCATCGGGGGCGGCAAGACCGTTGACGGGTGCGACTTCGTAGATGTGGACCTTGATCCGCGGCAGATCGAGGGCGCTGGCCAGCTTCGATGTCATCTCGCGCAGGGCAGGGTCGAGCAGTTCTGTCGATTTTTCGTCCAGTTCCTTCGCGGTGCGCCAAGCGGAAAAGCGATACATGGCAAGCCCGTAGAGCACGGCGAGAAGGATGGGGAGGATGCGGATCATGTATCCAATATGGACGGGGGGGCGCGGGGTGCAAGGGTGGAATGAGTATTTGGGAAAAGGGTGAAGTGGGCGTGGTAGGGGCCGCGAGCGCGAGCGGCCCCTGAGGCAGGATCAGGACAGTTTTGCGTCCATCGTGATTTCGGCGCTCATCAATTTGGAGATGGGGCAATTTTCCTTGGCGGTTTTGGTCGCCTCTTCAAATTGCTCTTGTGTGGCGTTGGGGATGACACATTCCACATCAAGGTGAATCTTCGGCACATGGAAGCCGCCGTCTTTTTGTTCAAGGAAGACCGTGGCCTTGGTTTCGATGCTATCGGCGACCAGATCGTAGTCTTCAAGGATCATTGACAGCGCCATGGAGAAACAGGACGCATGGGCCGCGCCGATCAGCTCTTCGGGGTTGGTGCCGTCTTTGCCTTCGAAACGGGTGTTAAAGCCGTAGGGCTGGTCGCTGATCACGCCGGTCTGGGTGGAGACATGGCCTTTGCCCTCTTTGAGGTTGCCTGTCCATTTTGCGGAGCCTGATTTCTTGATCATGGGAATTCCTTTCACCATTTGGGTTCATGGTGAAAACGCGGGGGCGCGGTGGAATGTTCCGATCTGTGGTGGGGTGGCGGCTGATTACCGGGTCAGCGTCTTCATCCCGCGGCTCAGCCCTTCGAGGGTCATGGGCACCATTGCCTCTGCGCCAAAGATTTCCTGCACCATCTTGATGGATTGTGTGTAGGGCCAGTATTTCTCGGGGATCGGGTTGATCCAGAGGTTGCTGTTCCATTGTTCGCGCGCGCGTGAAAGCCAGACCGATCCGGCCTCGGCGTTCCAGTGTTCATTGGCGCCACCGGGGTAGGCGATTTCGTAAGGGGACATGGACGCGTCGCCCACGAAAATGCATTTGTAATCCGGCCCGTAGGTGCGCAGCACTTCCATCGTGTCCAGCTGTTCCGTCCAGCGGCGGCGATTGTCACGCCAGACGCCTTCATACAGGCAGTTGTGGAAGTAGAAGTGTTCGAGGTGTTTGAATTCGGACTTGGCGGCGCTGAACAGTTCTTCGACGGTTTTGATATGCGGGTCCATCGAACCACCCACATCCAAGAACAGCAGCACCTTGACCGCGTTGCGCCGCTCGGGTCGGGTTTTGACATCGAGGTAGCCATGTTCAGCCGTCGCACGGATGGTGCCGCCCAGATCAAGTTCGTCATTGGCGCCGTCGCGTGCCCACCGGCGCAGACGTTTCAGCGCGACCTTGATGTTGCGGGTGCCCAGTTCGACCGTGTCGTCGAGGTTCTTGAATTCGCGTTTGTCCCAGACCTTGACCGCGCGCTGGTGGCGCGATTCATTCTGGCCGATGCGCACGCCTTCGGGGTTGTAGCCATAGGCGCCGAAGGGCGAGGTGCCTGCGGTGCCGACCCATTTATTGCCCCCCTGATGGCGGCCTTTCTGTTCCTCGAGCCGTTTGCGCAGCGTCTCCATCAGCTTGTCAAAACCGCCCGCGGCCTCGATCTCGGCCTTTTCCTCGGGGGTGAGGTGCTTTTCGGCCATTTTCTCCAGCCACTCGTGCGGGATGTCCACGGCCTCCATCACATCGTCGAGGCTGATGTTTTCAAGGCCCGAGAACGCGGCTGCAAAGGCGCGGTCGAATTTATCGATGTTGCGTTCGTCTTTGACCATGCTGGTGCGCGCGAGATAGTAGAAGGCATCGACATCATAGGTCGCGAGCCCGGCTGCCATCCCGTCGAGAAAGGCGAGAAACTCGCGCATGGACACCGGCACCTTGTGTTGGCGCAGTTGGTCAAAGAACGGCAGAAACATGAATTACGCTCCGGTTAGGACTCGGTCCAGAACGACTGTAAGGATCATGCCGACGATGATAAAGGCCATCGCAAACCCGGCCGCGTATTGTGCGATATCCTTGCGGTTGCCGTTGCGTTTACGGGCGGTCAGCCCCCCGATAACAGCGCCGATCACGGCGAGAAGTATGACGATCATTTTAACCCATTTCGCTAGTTATTTGAGCGGGTTAAGCGACGCGATCTCGCGCATTTTGGCCCGCACAGCCCAGTCAGAGCCAAATCCGTACCGTGCCCAGCCCAAACTGTCCAGCCTGACGGCCTGTGCCTCGGCCGCGCGGTTTTCAAGCTCGAGCGCTTCGGCACGCAGCAACAGCAGGGTGCTGAGCAGGGCGGCGTTCTCGCGTCGGCGTGCGGTGTCGATATGCGGCGCGATCAGACGTAGCGCTTCGGCACCCTGACCCTTTGAGACCGAATAGGCCCCAAGCTGCGTCGCCACATAGGCGCGGTGCAGATCGGTGCCGGGGGTGCGGGCGTAGAAGAGATCGGACATCTTGTATTGTTCATGCGCGGCTTCAGCATCACCTGATTGCAATGCGCGCCCCATGGCGTAATGGGCAAACGCGCGGCGGTGATCCTGCCAGCCCAGGCTTTGTGCGATCTTGATGGCGCTATAGGCCGCGTCCTGGCGTTGCCCGCTGGAGCGTCCGGGCCCGAGCGCGCCCTGAACGGCGGCATTCCAGGCGCGGGGGGTGCGGGTCAGGAAGCGTGCTTTGGTCGATGTGCCGCCCGGATTGATCCGTGCCAGAATACCCGGCAGGGCGTTTGCCACCTGACCCCGTGTCATGCCCGACCGCAGCGCCGGATCGTAGTAGGCGCGCAGGATCATCATATCAAATCCGGTCAGCACCGTATGCACATTGTCGTCGTTAAAGACGGAATCCGGCAGGCGATACAGATCGTTGAGAGGGCCAAGCGCTTGGGCCAGTTCTTCGTGCAGACAATCGCGGACCTCTTGCGGGCTGGCGTCATTCGGGATGAAGATCGACACGCGGCTGCGGGTTTTCAGCAAGGACCAGTTGGTCTGCGCGGTGCGGCGGACTTTCTTATATTCATCAAGGCTGCTGACATTCGGGGCCACAAAACATGCGGCCTGGGGCAGCACCTTGCTGATGGTGCGACGGCTGACAGCTTCGACGGTGATATTGGCATTCGGGCCGCTGGTGGGGCTGATGTCGATCCGGGCCTCTTGCCGCAAGCGATTGAGCAGCGCGGTCAGATCGGGGCCAAGGGTCGGGGGCGGCGCACCGATGACGCGCACGGTGACCGGACCTTCGAAACGGGTGAAAACGGGCAGCTCCTTGCCGCTTTCCATGCGGAACGACAGTTCGATAAAATCGAGGCTGAGGTCGTTGTTGGAGCGCGGTGCCGGCAGCGATTGATGCACGGTGAACCGTTTCATCGCGGGCAAAGAAGAGGTTGAGGCGGGTTCCATCGCGGCGCGGGTCACCACACCGGGATGCGAGGCCGGAACGCAGGCGCTGATCGCCAGCATCAAGGGCAGCAAAAGGTATTTCTTCATGGATGCGACCCCGTTGTGGCAGGTGCAGGGACCGCAAGGACAACTTTAACAGTCTCCAACACGCGGCGCACGAACGGTGCAAAAATCATATCCATCATCTACCTGACTGCCCTTTTGAGCTGATTACAGGTGTTTTTCGCCCGCCATCCAGACCATTCTAGGGAGCAACCATGTCAAAACAGAGAAAAATGTTAACAAATAAGGCAGGCTTATGACCATCGTTGCTTAGACGTCACAAATAGGACGGGCGCGTTTGCAGCCGTGAAATAACGCGCGGGCGGTTGGATATTCGCTTTATGCGGGATCAGGGCGCGGCGCACCGCGCCCCTTTGGGGTCACTTTTGCGCGCGTGCCATGAAAGCAAGCCGTTCGAACAGATGCACGTCTTGTTCGTTTTTCAGCAGCGCACCGTGCAACTTTGGCAGGGCGGACTTGCCGTCTTTTTTCAGATCGGCGGCATCCATATCTTCGGCCAGCAACAGCTTGAGCCAATCCAGCACTTCCGACGTGGATGGTTTTTTCTTCAGCCCTTGCTGTTCGCGGATTTCGTAGAATTGGGTCAGCGCCGTGGTCAACAGGGATTCCTTGATGCCGGGGTGGTGGACCTCGACGATCTTGCGCAGCGTGTCCATCTCGGGGAACTGGATGTAGTGGAAGAAGCAGCGGCGCAAAAAGGCGTCGGGCAGCTCTTTTTCATTGTTCGAGGTGATGATGACGATGGGGCGGTTTTCGGCTTTGATCGTCTCGCCAGTCTCGTAGACGAAGAACTCCATCTTATCGAGCTCTTGCAAAAGGTCGTTGGGAAATTCGATGTCAGCCTTGTCGATCTCGTCGATCAGCAACACGGTTTTGCCTTCGGCCTCAAACGCCTGCCACAGCTTGCCCTTGCGGATGTAGTTTTTCACATCATGCACACGCTCTTCGCCAAGCTGGCTGTCGCGCAGGCGGCTGACGGCGTCATATTCGTACAGACCCTGTTGCGCACGGGTGGTCGATTTGATGTTCCATTCGATCATGGGCAGGCCAAGGGCGGCTGACACTTGTCGGGCAAGTTCCGTTTTACCTGTGCCGGGCTCACCTTTTACAAGCAGAGGTCGTTCCAGCGTCACAGCCGCATTCACCGCAATCGTGAGGTCATCTGTGGCGACGTAATCTTGAGTACCTTGGAATTTCATCTTGTTTTCAACCTTCTTCAACGCGCTATTCTTGGTCCTTAAACCAACAAACATAAGCATTGTGTAGTGACAATCCGCTAACGCTGCGTTAGATGCACGCCACGGGAGTGATGTCGGGAGACGCGCCTTCATGACAGGATTAAAGACCGCGATGGGGAATGATATGAAGCAGGAAGTTTTTTTGGCGGATGGTTATACACCTGCCGAAGACGAGCCGTTCATGAATGATCGGCAAGTCGAATACTTCAGACGCAAACTATTGAACTGGAAAGCCGAGCTGCTGGCGGGAAGCCGGGACACGATCGAGGGCTTGCAAGACGGGACACGCAACATCCCCGATGTGAACGATCGCGCCTCCGAAGAAACGGACCGCGCGCTGGAACTGCGCACACGGGACCGCGCCCGCAAGCTGGTCAGCAAGATCGACGGGGCGCTGCGCCGCATCGACGAGGGTGAATTCGGCTACTGCTCCGTCACCGGAGAGCCGATTTCGCTGAAGCGTCTGGATGCGCGACCAATCGCCACGATGAGCCTTGAGGCGCAAGAACGTCACGAGCGCCGCGAGAAAGTCCACCGCGACGATTGATCGTCCGGTAACGGGCCGCAAATGATCGCATTTGCGCGAGAATGATAATGAAAGCGCCGCGGTGAGAGCCCGGCGCTTTTGTGTATGAAGCTGGCAAGACAGGCTAAAGCAAAATGGGTATCGGCAACGCAATCGTTATTGGTGGGGGTATCGGCGGCTTGGCCGCCGCAGCGGCTTTGTCACGCCGCGGCATGGCTGTCACGCTGCTGGAGCAGGCTCCGGCGATCACCGAGGTCGGTGCCGGCCTCCAGATCAGCCCTAACGGTATCGCGGTGTTGCGGGCCATGGGGCTTGACGCGAAGCTGACCGAACGCGCGGCGGTGCGCGGGCAGGCGGTGGTCTTGCAGGATTATAAGGATGGGGCGCGGGTGGCGCGGTTGGACCTGATGCGCGGGCAGGGGGCGCATCCCTATATGTTCGTGCACCGCGCCGATCTGGTGGACATCCTGCTGGGCGCGGCCAAACGGGGCAATGTGACGATCGAACTTGGGGCCGAGGTGGCAGAGGTGACCCCCGGTGCCACACCGCAACTGCGCCTGACCGATGGGTCGCGCCGGCGGGCAGAGCTGATCGTTGATGCCAGCGGGATCCACAGCCGCGCGCGAGCGGTGTTGAATGGCGCGGATCAGGCAAAGTTCACCGGTCAGGTCGCGTGGCGCGCCGTTGTGCGCAATGATTTCAACCACCCAGACGAGGCTCATGTCACCATGGGGCCGGGCCGGCATCTGGTCAGCTACCCTTTGCGCGGCGGGCGGCTGGTCAATCTGGTCGCGGTGGAAGAGCGTGACAGTTGGGCCGCCGAAGGCTGGAACCATGCGGACGATCCGGCACACCTGCGAAATGCTTTTGCGGATTTTGGCGGGCGGGCTGCCGCGATGATCAATGCGGTTGAGGCCTGCACGCTTTGGGGGCTCCACCTGCATCCGGTTGCGCAGACGTGGCATCAGGGCGGGGTTGTCTTGCTGGGGGATGCCGCGCATCCGACGCTGCCGTTCCTAGCGCAGGGCGCCAATATGGCGCTTGAAGATGCATGGGTGCTGGCCGACAGCGTGCTGAACCACCCCGCAGAACAGGCGCTCGCCCGCTATCAAAACCTGCGCCAACCCCGTGTTACCCGCGTCGTCAAAGCGGCGGCAGGCAATGCCGCGCGCTATCATTTGCGCCCCGGGCCTTTGCGGTCAGCCGCGCATCTGGGGCTAAAACTGGGCAGCACCCTTGCACCCTGGGCGATGGTCGGCGCGTTCAACTGGCTGTACCACCATGATGTGACCGCGCCGAAATAGGCTGACTTCGTCTTTACTTGGCCCGTTGCAACATGCCGAACAGATCCCGCGGGTCTTCGGGGTCGGCCAGCAGGTCAAGCGGGGCGAACAGATCGGTCGCTTTGATCTGGTCGCGCACATAGCGCAGCGCCGAGAAATCCTCGATCGCGAAGCCGACGCTGTCGAACAGGGTGATCTGCTTGTCGTCGGTGCGCCCCTGCGCCTGACCGGTCAGCACCTGCCAGATTTCGGTCACAGGGTGATCCGGTTCAAGCTGCTGTATCTCGCCCTCGATCCGGGTCTGTTCGGGGTATTCCACAAAAATCCCTGCGCGGTGCAGGATCGCGGGGGCAAGCTCGGTCTTGCCCGGACAGTCGCCGCCGATGGCGTTGATGTGGATGCCGCTGCCGACCATATTATCCGTCAGGATGGTGGCATATTGCTTGTCCGCCGTGCAGGTGGTGACAATCTGCGCGCCCAGCATCGCTTCTTCCGCGGTGTCGCAGGGCACGACCTTGATGCCCAGACCTTGCAGATTGGCGGCGCATTTCGCGGTGGCATCTTTGTCGATGTCGTACAGACGCACCTCGTCGATGCCGACAATGGCCTTCATCGCGAGGGTCTGGAATTCGGATTGCGCCCCGTTGCCGATCATCGCCATGACATGCGCGCCCTTGGGGGCCAGCAGACGCGCCACCACGGCAGAGGTTGCCGCCGTGCGCAGCGCCGTCAGCATCGTCATCTCGGACAGCAACACCGGATAACCGTTGGCCACATTCGCCAGCAGGCCAAAGGCGGTCACGGTCTGCAAACCGTCTGCGGTGTTCGAGGGGTGGCCGTTCACGTATTTGAACCCGTAGACCTCGCCGTCCGAGGTCGGCATCAGCTCGATCACGCCCTGTTCCGAATGGCTGGCAACGCGCGGGGTCTTGTCAAACAGCTCCCACCGTTTGAAATCCGCCTCGATATACTCCCCAAGCCCGATCAGCATGGGTTCAATCCCGATGTGGTGGATCAGCTTCATCATATTGTCGACGGAAACGAAGGGCACCAGCGCCTTGTCAGAGGGGGTCAGATTGGTCATGGTCGTGGTCCTTTACTCAAATCAATAGGCGCGGGTGGGGCGGTCGAATACGCGGCGGCCAAAGGCAGAGGCGGCCAGATCGACCATCAGCTGCGCGGTGCGGCCCCGTTCATCCAGGAAGGGGTTCAGCTCTACCAGATCAAGCGAGGTCATCAGCCCGCTGTCATGCAGTATCTCCATTACCAGATGGCCTTCGCGCACGGTCGCACCGCCGGGGACGGTCGTGCCAACCGCGGGGGCAACCGACGGATCAAGGAAATCCACATCGAGCGAGACATGCAGCATCCCGTTCGCCGCAGCGACCTTTTCAAGGAAAGTGTTCAGCGGCGTGGCGATGCCCGTCTCGTCAATCTCGCGCATGTCGACGCGCTGGATAGTGGTTTCCTGCAGGGCCGCACGCTCTGCCGCGTCGACAGAGCGCAGGCCGATGATGGCGATATTATCGTGGGGCAGCGGGTAGGGCAGATCGGGGAAGGCATCAAAGCCCTCGCGCCCTGTCACATAGCCCAAAGGCGTGCCGTGCAGGTTGCCGCTGTCGGTGCTTTCGGGCGTGTGGAAATCGCTATGCGCGTCCAGCCACAGCACAAACAGGGGGCGTTCCTGCGCCTGCGCATGGCGCATCGCGCCCAGGACGGTGCCGGAGGCAAGCGCATGATCGCCGCCCATGATGATCGGGGTACCGTCCTGCAAGGCGGCTTGGGTGGCCTCGGCCAGACTGTGAGTCCAGGCGATGGTTTCCTCAAGCGCGTGCAGTTTCGGGTGCTGGCCGGGGGTAAAGGGTGCAGGCGCGACATTGCCACGGTCTGTGACGCTATGGCCCAGATCGGTCAGCGCGCCCGCCAATCCTGCGGTGCGATAGGCATCGGGGCCCATCAGACAGCCCAACCGGCGCTTGCCGCTATCCAGCGGGGCCCCAAGAAGAATACAGTTTTGTCCAGACATGGGTGAGATCCTTTCGTCAACGTTTCCGCGACGATATCTAGCTGGTCTGGTCAGAAACAATCATCTAAAGTGACCAAATCGGAGATTATTTGACCAAACTGGACAGTCAAAATGGACGCAACGGACGAAGCAATTCTGGCAGCGCTGCGCGACGACGCGCGGGCGTCTCTGTCTGATCTGGCGGCGGCCTTGCGGCTGTCACGTACCACCGTGCGCGCGCGTCTCGCCCGTTTGCAACAAAGTGGAGAGATATTGGGCTTTACCGTCGTGACGCGCTCGGACGTGCGTGCCGATCCGGTGCGCGGATTGATGATGATCGAGATCGAGGGCCGCGGCGCTGACCGCATCACCCGCACGCTGGCCGGTATGGCGGCGTTGCGTGCCGTGCATTCGACCAATGGCAGATGGGATGTGATCGTCGAGATCGGCACCAAAACGCTTGAGGAGTTCGACGAGGTTCTGGCCCGCATCCGCAAGCTCGACGGGGTGGTCGCGAGCGAGACGAGCCTTTTGCTCAAGACGCGAAAAGCAGGGCAGGCCGCCTCCTAGAGCGGCCTGCAAGATGGTTCAGCGCGGCGAGCGCGCGGCAGAGACCCAGAACGCCAGTAGGACGGCACAAATGACAGCGTTCCAACCCGCCATGGATAGGCCGAAAAGCTGCCATACGATGTCATCACACATGACCAGACCGGAGGGCGCGCTGGTGGACAGAAGATCGCTGCCGCTCATCGCGCCTAGGTCCATACCGCCGCCTGTGCAGGACGACGGACCGGGCCAGAATTTCCATTCCACCCCCGCATGATAAACCCCGATCAGCCCCGTGATCGCCACCGACAGCGCGCCCAGCCAGATCAACGCACGCGGCGCACCAAGGAGAACGATCACTCCGATCAGGATCGCCGCCGCATGGGGCCACCGCTGCCACAGGCACATTTTGCAAGGCGCATAGCCGCCGATGTGTTGGAACCCAAAGGCCCCCAACAGCAGCGCAGCAGACCCCAGCGTAGCAATCAGGACATAGGTGTTTCGCGTCATCACAGATACCTCAGCAAGAAGAAGCTGCCGAACAGCAGCACGACAAATACCGTAAATACCAAAGGCAGACGGCGTTCAATAAAGTCGCGGATAGGTGCGCCAAATTTCCACAGCAGCGCCGCCACGATGAAGAACCGCAGCGCGCGCGCAAGGATCGAGGTCACGATAAAGGTCGCCAGTGGCATCCCCGTCCACCCCGACATGATCGTGATCACCTTGTAGGGGAAGGGCGTGACGCCCGCAGTCAGCACAGCCCAGAAGCCGACGCCGTTGAACCGGTCCGAGAATGCCGCCATCGCGTCGCCTTTGCCAAGGCTGGCAAGGATCGGTTGGCCCAATTGTTCAAATGCCAGCGCGCCAATGGCGTATCCCAGCAGGCCCCCCAAGACCGACGCGACCAGCGCGATCCCCGCGATCATCCATGCACGGTTCGGGCGCGCAAGGATCATCGGAATCATCAGCACATCCGGCGGAATGGGAAAAACAGAGCTTTCAAGGAATGCCACAACCGCAAGGGCCCAAAGCGCGTGCGGGTGGTTTGCCAGGCCCAGAACCCAGTCATATAGCCGTCGGATCATACTGCGGTCTCCGGTATTGTTTTCTGTTCAATGGCAACACCAGAACAATCGGACGGGGTCAAGCAAAAGCGGTAAAATTGCTCTTGCCGTGGGGCGCGTGGCACGGTAACAGACCCCCATTGTGCCCAAGTGGCGGAATGGTAGACGCAGGGGATTCAAAATCCCCCGCCGCGAGGCGTGCCGGTTCGAGTCCGGCCTTGGGTACCACCTTGTTCGTGCAAGGCTTTCCGTAAAATTCAGTTTTGATCGTCGATAGGTGTGAAGGTTGCTTTTGCAGCCTTGGCGATGTCACATCATCTTGTCCGTTGCATGCCAAAAGCCGCGCAAGGAATTGCTACGCGGCTTTGTGAAAGGGTCCGTCTGGGGGTGTGGTCTGCGTTAAAGCTCGTTCGCCCAAGGCGGGTTGGCACCGGCGCGCGACACGGTGATGGCGGCAACGCGGGCACCATAAGTCATCGCGTCGCGCAAAGCGTCGGGATCAAGAGTGCCAAGGGCTTCGGGCGTCAACAGGTCCAGTTCGGACAGCTTCGCCAGAAATCCCGCATTGAACGTATCACCGGCACCGATTGTATCGACGACGTTGGTCTTTACCGCGGGCACCGTGATGGATGTGCCGTCTGCAAGCGTTGCTATGGCACCCTCGGCCCCTTGGGTGACAATCACGACCGACGGACCGGTCTCGAGCATTGCGCTGATCTTTTCGGCCTGCGTCAACGGGGCGGGGTTCAGCCAGTCAAGATCCTCGTCCGAGACTTTGACGATATCCGCTTGGCTGATCATCGCCGCCATCCGGCGGCGGTAGCCCTCTGCGTCAGTGATGAAGAGGGGGCGGATGTTGGGGTCGATCATCACCGCCCGCGGCCCGCCCTGACGTTCCAGCAAGGCTGCATATGCGCTGGCACTGGGATCGCTGGCAAGGCTGATACCGCCAAAGAAAAGCGCGGTGATATCGCTCGGCAGCGCTGGCATATCCTCGGGGCGGATCATCCGACCGGCGGAGTTTTCGTCGAAGAATGAATAGCTTGCCTGCCCATCTTCAAGTTTCACAAAAGCCAATGTGCTAGGACGGTCAGAGCGGATGATATGCGTGGTATCCACGTCACTGGCCTTCAACGCATCGGCGAGTTGGTCGCCGAACATATCGCGCGACAATCCGGTAAGCATGCCCGTGCGGGCACCCAATCGGCCAAGCGCGATAGCGGTGTTAAAGACCGCGCCGCCCGAATGGGGCACAAACCCGTCCGGCCCGTCGAGCGACGGGGCCGCGACCATATCGATCAATGCCTCCCCGCAACACAGGATCATTGCCCGATCCCCGCGCGGTCACCGGCCAATGCGGCGGCCACATCCGGCTGATCGGTATAGACCGCAAGCGCGGCCTCGCAGCCTTCTGCCCAGATGAGCGAGAGCCAGTGTTCAAACGCCTGGGCAAAAGCCTGATGCTCCGCCAGATCGCCATAGATATGACGCTGCGCAAGCCAGAGCTGGGGTGCTTCGCGCGCGGCCAGGGCCACAGCGTTGAGGCGCGCCCACTGCGGGTCGTTCGGCTCGATCTCTGTCCCGTCCATGCGGGTGCCTGCACACATACGGGCCCATAGCGCCTCTACCAAGGCCAGACCGGAGCAACTGCCCTTGGCCGCCAAGGCGTCGCGCAGGACCGGCAGGACAAACCCCGGATGCCGTGATGACCCGTCAAAAGCCACGCGCCGTGTGGTGTCGCGGATCGCGGGGTTGGCGAAACGTTTGGCGATCAAATCCACATAGGCCGCTGGTTCTTGACCGGGCACGGGGGCGACGTAAGGCGCAATTTCTTCGGCCTCGATCTTGCGGAACATGGCAGAGGTCAACGGGTGCGCCATGCAATCGGCGATGGTTTCCAAGCCCAGCAACTCTCCGGCGTTGGCCAAGACCTGATGCCCTGCGTTGAGGATGCGGATTTTCATTGCCTCATAGTCATGCACCGCGTCGGTAAAGATCGCCCCCGCCTTGTCCCAGTCGGGGCGTCCGGCGCAGAAGTCGTCTTCGATCACCCATTGGCGGTAGTTCTCGTGGGTTACCGGTGCCGCGTCATCGACGCCAAGGCTTTGCGCCAGCGCAATCTCGTCAGGGCCGGTGGCGGGCACGATGCAATCCACCATAGAGTTCGGGAAGCTGCAGTTTTGCTCGATCCACTGGGCAAGCGCCGTGTCGCTTTGGCGGGCGAGGGTCACGACCGCCTGGCGCGTGGCGGTGCCATTGCCGCGCAGGTTGTCGCAGCTTTGGACGGTAAACGGACCGTGGCCCGCATCGCGCCGCAGCTTGAGCGCTGCAATGATCGCCCCGAAAACCGTCTTGGGCTGATCGGGCTGCGCGCGGTCATGCTGGATATCGGCATGGGTCAGATCAAGCCCGCCGGTTTCGGGGTCGATGAAATAGCCGCCCTCGGTCACGGTCAACGATACGATGCGGATCGCGGGATCCGCCATCGCGGCAATCAGCGGCGCGTTGTCTTCGGCGATAGGGGTGTAGTCGATCATAGAGCCGACGACCTCTGCCGTGACACGACCGGGGGCAAGCTCGATCAAGGTGGTCAGATAGTCCTGCGCTTTAAGCTTGTCGCGCATTGCGCTGTCATAGGCCCGCACGCCAGCACCGATCAGTGCCCAGTCCTGCGCCAGATTCTGCTGCATCAGCTTGTGCAGATACCACGCCTGATGGGCGCGGTGGAAATTGCCCAGACCGATGTGGATGATCCCCGCAGAGAGCGCGGCGCGATCGTAATCGGGCGTACCAATACGGGCGGGCAGGTCACCAAGGCGATCCAGGGACAGCGGCACCAGAAGCGGCGCGTCGGTGTTTGTTATGGTCGGTTCATTCATGAGACCGCTTTCGTAGGAAGCAAAGTTAAAGGGCAGGGGCGCGCGGCGCTTCATGCGATGCGTAGGCCGTTGGCGTCGAAGCGGTGAAGCGAGTCCTCGCGCGGGGTCAGGAACACTCGGTCGCCGTGGCGCAAGCCCACTTCGCCGCGGGCGCGGACGGTCATCATCTCGGTCAGGCCGGTGTCATAGACGTGGAAGAACGTGTCCGACCCCAAATGCTCAGACACTTTGACGACGCCGCTCCAGGTGCCTTCGGTTGTCGATACGTCGATGTGTTCCGGGCGGATGCCGATGGTATGCGCATCGTGTTTGGCCGCCTCGGGGCCCGAGATCAGGTTCATCTTGGGCGACCCGATAAAGCCCGCGACAAAGGTGTTGCGGGGGGTGTGGTAAAGTTCAAGCGGGGAGCCGACCTGTTCGATCACACCGGCCTGAAGCACCACGATCTTGTCGGCCATGGTCATCGCTTCGACCTGATCATGGGTCACGTAGATCATCGTCGTCTCAAGCCGTTTATGCAGCTCGGAGATCTCAAGCCGCATGCCCACGCGCAAAGCAGCGTCAAGGTTGGACAGCGGTTCGTCGAACAGGAAGGCCGCGGGTTCACGGACAATCGCCCGACCAATCGCGACACGCTGGCGTTGCCCGCCCGACAGCTGGCCGGGTTTGCGGTCCAGATAGGCGGTCAGGTTCAGCGCTTTCGCTGCGGCATCAATGCGGCGGTTCTGTTCGTCCACGGGTATGCCCGCCATGCGCATCGGAAAGGCGATGTTCTTGCGCACGGACATATGCGGATACAGCGCGTAGGACTGGAACACCATCGCCAGACCGCGCTTGGCGGGGGGCACATGGGTGGCGTCCTGTTTGTCGATGCGGATTTGCCCGCCAGAGGTATCTTCGAGTCCTGCAATTAGGCGCAGCAAGGTGGATTTGCCGCAGCCCGAGGGGCCGACAAACACGGTGAATTCGCCGTCTTCGATGGTCAGGTCCAGCGGCGGGATGACTTCGACGTCACCGAAGCGTTTGGAAACCTTGTCTAATGTGATGCGTCCCATGGTGTTGTTTCCTTATTTCACTGCGCCAAAGGTCAGGCCGCTGACAAGTTGTTTCTGGCTGAACCAGCCAAGGATGAGGATCGGCGCGATGGCCATGGTCGAGGCCGCGCTAAGCTTGGCATAGAACAACCCTTCGGGGCTGGAGTAGCTGGCAATAAAGGCCGTCAGAGGGGCAGCCTTGGCGGCGGCGAGGTTGAGGGTCCAGAAGGCTTCGTTCCAGGCGAGGATCACGTTCAGAAGCAGCGTGGATGCGATGCCGGGGATCGCCATCGGCGTGAGGATATACAGCACCTCTTCGCGCAGGCTGGCACCATCCATACGGGCCGCCTCTAGGATCTCTCCGGGGATTTCCTTGAAGTAGGTGTAGAGCATCCAGATAATGATCGGCAGGTTGATCAGCATCAGCACGATCACCAGACCCAGTTTGCTGTCCAGCAGACCCAATCGGATAAAGATCAGGTAGATCGGATAAAGCACCCCGACCGCTGGCAGCATCTTTGTGGACAGCATCCACAGCAGGATATCTTTGGTCCGGTTGGAGGGAACAAAAGCCATCGACCAGGCGGCGGGAACGGCGATCAGGATGCCCAGAATGGTAGAGCCCCCCGCGATCACCACCGAATTCCACAAGAACCGGCCGTAGTTCGAACGTTCCTGCACCGCGGCGTAGTTCTCCAGTGTCCAGTCAAAGAACAGGAATACCGGCGGGTCTGCAATCGCCTGGGCTTCGGTCTTGAAGCTGGTCAGGATGGTCCAGAGGATCGGGAAGAAAATCAGCAGCCCGACGCCCCATGCGAGTGCGGTGTTCAGAGCCTTGCGTTGTGTGGTCGTTGCACGTGCCATGACGGGCTCCTTATGCGTCGAGGTTCTTGCCAACCATGCGCATCAGGAAGATGGCAACGATATTGGCGAGGATGATGGCATAGACACCGCCGGCAGAGCCGAGCCCGATGTTCTGGCTTTCCAGCACACGCTGGAAGATCAGATAGGTCAGGGTTTTGGTGCCAAAGGCGCCTTGGGTGGTCACGAAAATTTCGGCAAAGATAGAGAGCAAAAAGATCGTCTGGATCAGCACCACCACCGTGATCGCCCGCGACAGGTGGGGCAGAGTGATGAAACCAAAGCGTTTGACGGGCGATGCGCCGTCCATCTCGGCGGCCTCCAGTTGTTCACTGTCCAGCGACTGGATTGCGGTCAGCAGGATCAGCGTCGCAAAGGGCAGCCACTGCCAGCTGACGATCAGAATGATGGATTGCGTCGAGGCTTCGGTCAGCCACACCAGCGGTTCAGCCCCAAACAGGCCCCACAGGTGGGCGAGCAGCCCGTTAACCGGATCCATGAACATGTTCTTCCAGACCAGCGCCGATACGGTCGGCATCACGAAGAACGGTGCAATCACGAGGATCCGAACGATCCCTTGACCCCACATCGGCTGGTTCAGCAACACGGCCAGCAACACACCCAGAACGACGGTGATGAACAGGACGCCGCCCACGATCACCAGTGTCGCCTGAACCGACGGCCAGAAGGCGCTGGACGATACAAAGCGGACGTAGTTGTCAAACCCGACCCATCCCAGATCACCGCCGCGCAGGGGCAGGTATTTGCGAAAGGAAAAATACAGCGTCATCGTCAGGGGGACGAGCATCCATCCCAGAAGCAGCACGACAGCGGGGGCCATCATCAGACGGGCGGCCGATCGTGAGTGTTGCGTTGCCATTGAATATACCTCCTCCGTTGACGGGCTAGGGCCGTCCCGGACGATCATGCACGTGTTGGAAAAAAGGGGCCAGTCAGCAAGGGGGAGCTTTGCCGACTGGCCCCGAGGGCGATCAGATCAGTAGCCGGCGGCTTCCATCTCATCGGTGGTCAACGCTTGGGCGTTGGCCAGGGCTTCATCGACGGACTGCTGTCCTGCCAGCGCGGCAGAGAACTCTTGTCCGACCTGTGTGGCGATGCCTGCGAACTCCGGGATAGCTGCAAACTGCACACCGACGTAGGGCACCGGATCGACAGTTGGCGCGGTGGGATCAGCCGACAGGATGCTGTCCAGTGTCATCTGCGCGAAAGGCACCTTTTTGTATTCGGCGTTTTCGTACAGCGATGTCCGCGTGCCGGGAGGAACATTTGCCCAACCGTCTTTCTCGGCGACCAGCTCAAGATACTCTTTGGACGTGGCCCATTCGATGAATTCTTTCGCGGCGGCTTCGTTATCGGTGCCAGCAGGGATGCCAAGCGCCCAAGCCCACAGCCAGTTGCCGCGTTTACCTTTGCCGGTGTCAGGAGCCAGCGCAAAGCCGACCTGATCCGCGACGGTGGAATCTGTTGGGTTGGTCACAAAGGACGCCGCAACAGTCGCGTCGATCCACATGCCGCATTTGCCCTGCTGGAACAGCGACAGGTTTTCGTTGAACCCGTTGTTCGCCGCACCCGGAGGGCCCGCGTCGTTCATCAGGTTCACATAGAACTCAAGCGTTTCTTTCCATGCGGGCTGGTCAAACTGCGCAGTCCAGCTTTCGTCGAACCAGCGTGCCCCAAAGGCGTTTGCTGTCGCGGTGAGGAACGCCATATTCTCGCCCCAACCGGCCTTGCCACGCAGACAGATGCCGTTGATGCCGGCGTCACGGTCGGTCATGGCGCGGGCGGCTTCAGCGACGAATTCCCATGTGGGCGCGTCGGGCATCTCCAGTCCGGCTTTCTCCATCAGGTCCTTGCGGTACATGATCATGGAGCTTTCGCCATAGAACGGGGCCGCATAAAGCGTGCCGTCGACGCTCAGACCGCCGCGCATCGCGGGCAGGATGTCGTCGGTGTCATATTCTGCAGACAGATCGTCCAGCGGAACCAGCCAGCCTTGCTTGCCCCAGATCGGGGTCTCGTACATGCCGATGGTCATGATGTCGAACTGCCCACCTTTGGTGGTGATGTCCGTGGTCACACGTTGACGCAGGACGTTCTCCTCCAGCGTGACCCATTCAACCTCGTGGCCGGTTTTGGCAGTAAAATCATCGGTAAAACCCTGCATCCGGATCATATCGCCGTTGTTGACTGTAGCGATTGTGATCGTATCCGCAGAAGCAGCGGCTGCCGTCAAAAGTGAAATGGCGGTCGCCGTTCGAAACGCGTTCAAAACAAACATCTTCTACCTCCCTGATGAGATGTTAGCGACAAGCTTACGGCTATTGATGAACTCGCGTCAATTTGAATTTTACGCGCGTCTAGTTTTGCGATTTAGGTGATTGTTTTCAATTGCCTAGGCAGATCCCCTGAGCACAAGCTTGCCGTCAAACAGCGTCTCTGTACGCGAATCAAGAGAATCATCTGCCTCGATCAGCGCCAGCAGGGTGGTCGCGCTTTTCTCGGCAATGGCTTCGTAGTCTTGGGACACGGTGGTTAGACGTGGGCAGGTGAAGCGCGAGAAAGGATGGTCGTCATGGCCCGCGACGCGGAAGTCGTGGCCTGCCTCGATCCCGACGCTCATCCCTGCCTCGAAAATGGCGGACAACAGCCCGATGGCCAAACGGTCGTTGCTGCACAGTATTGTTTTCGACGGCAGGCTCCGGTCGCGGATCACGCGGGTGCCTTCGCGAAACCCGATCTCTTCGAATTCCCATCCCTCGCCGCCGACCTGGATCAGATGCGGCGTCTGGCCCACACGTTCCATCGCCCTGACATAGGCCGCCCGCCGTTTGTAGGCGTTGGGGTTCATCGGGTCTTTCATCTCGAAAAAGGCAGGCGGCTCGCCCGTGCGGCACAGATAGTCGACGATCAGATCAACGCTTTGTTCATTGTTGGAGCCTATGAACGCCTTGCCGACCTTATCGATGTTCGCATCGAACAGGACGGTAGGGACCTCTTCGGTAAAGGTCTGGATCTGCGCGTGATCAGAACTGCGCCCGAAAGCGGCCAGCAATACGCCCGCCGGTTTCAACATGCGCAGGTTTTCCAAGTTCTCCAGCTCCATCTCGGGGCTGCCGTGCGACCCGAGCAGAACGGGCCGGAAGCCCTGCCGCAAGATGTGCTCTTCGATCGTGCGGGCAATCTTGGCAAAGAAAGGGTCGGCCAGATGCGGCACCACGACGCCGATGTTCTTGGTCAAACGGCGGTTCTGGTTCATGGCGTAAAGATTGGGCCGATAGTCATATCGGTCAAGCGCTGCCTCAACCCGTTTGCGGGTGCTGCTACGCACGCTGGTGGGGTCGTTGAAGAACTTGGAAAGCGTCGGACGGGAGATCCCGCTGACGGCGGCAAACTCTTCCATATTCTTGATTTTCCGACTGCTCATCAAACGCTTCTTCTGGTGGTGGCAGAGGCCAAGTGACGACGCCATGTTCCTGTATCTGTTGGATCAGCATACTTGTCGCGCGGTAAATATCACCCCCTAACATCATGAGACAGTGGGATTTTGCTGCGAATTTGACCAAAATACCCTCTTGCGGTTGTAGCGGCAGATGTTCGCTCAAACGCATGTCCTCGTGTCAAACTTATGGTGTCGGGCCTAAATAATCGGCATATGGCATCCCACCTGAGGTACCGAAGGCTATCCTTTAGGTGGTATTGCGATTCGGTTTCGCGCTGGCAAACTGGCGGCGTTTTCGAAAAAATGGGCGCGGTCGCAAGCTATTGGTTCCAAATCGCGAATTTACGCGCCGCCACAGTCCCGCCACGCCGAATTTAATCGCAAAGATGGTTTATTGTGTCTGCCTGCGAAACAGTGCCGAGGGCTGGGTTTGGGAAATCATTAAAATTAAGTGAAAAATCCCAAAAACCACCCACATCATCGAAATTCGCACCCTGAGATGGGAAACAATGTGCTACCTATGAGTGCATATTCCGCGCCGCCGTCGAGTCAAAAAAGGCGGAAAAGAGGCGCGTCTGCGAATTCTTGCCATTTTTTCCTTCCAGCAACGTCAACGGGTAGGTAATAAGAACGTGCCCAACTGGGGGGCAAAGTTTTTTAGGTTTCGGGGGCGACCGCATCGAACGCACATGTTGTGCGGGGAAGATGTGTTCGCTTGGCTCTTAAGAGCCGATGAATATACCACTGCCGGTTGCGCGGCAGCGGGCAGCTGTCTTCGGCTGATCCTCCCTTCAGGACGGTAGAGTTCTTTGTGTGTCGTCTGTGACCGCGGAGCTTTGTTAGGGGTATTGTGCGCCGTTTTTTAACGGCCCGCCACGTTGGCGGAAGGAGGAGAAACTGATGGGAAACTGTATCTACAGACCACGACTGCCGGACCGTTCGGGTATGGGTGATGTTGCAACTCTGCGTTGCTCCGCCGCTGCCGACACCGTCTTGATTTCTTCCCCGAAGCGCCGTTTTCGGATCACAACAAGAACACAAATGACCCGTATCCAAACGGCTGCAGATTTGGGCGTGTCACGCGATGCACCCGTCCGCGCGCCGTATGTTTCATTGCAGCAGCGTCGCGGGCAGGGCGTTGCTTTGTCCCGCCTTAGTACCCCGGCACAGAATTGGTGCCATGTGAATTAATAAGCTTCGCCCATGACTGGGCACCCTAGTTTTACGGCTGACGGTACAACCGTAGCGTGCCTGACCTGATTTTGGAGACGACCGATATGACCATCTTTTTGAATAAACTGTGGCTCTTTGGAAAAACCTCGACCGCCGAAGCCGAGAAAACCGCGACCGAGGCTCCGGCCGACGGACCGAACGGGATCGTGGACGGTAACCAGCAGGGCAACAAGATCGACGCCAGCTATAATGATGACCCAAGCGGAGACCGTGTTGACGGTAACGACGCGGTATTCGGCAACGTCGGGTCCAATGATGACATCATCCTCGCACGTGGCGGCAATGATACGGTCAACGCGGGTTTGGGGAATGATACGGTCGTTGCAGGGTCGGGCAATGATTATGTTGACGGGGGCAAGGGCAACGACATCCTGATCGGTGATGGCGCGACCAAGGGCAACTACGGCGACACCCGCGAAAGCTTTGAATGGTCCAAGGCACCTGACCCATCTGGGGACGGCTCCGCGATCGACGACAATGACAACCTCAAGGGCGGGTTCACCCAGAATACCGGCACCGTCAACGTCACATTCGAGCTCAAGAGCTTTTCGCCGAAGAACAATGCGGATCAGGAATTCAGCGACAGCAAACAGTTCACCGGCAATGTCGAGGGCGATGCCCATGGCGTGAACGACAACAGCTCCTTTGAATCGCTGGCCAACTGCACCGGTGAAACCAAGTTCGAACTGCGGTTTGACGAGGCCGTTGGCAATGTGTCCTTCAACGTGAACGACATCGACAACAGAGGCGCGGTGAAAGTGCTGGCCTACGACGCATCCGGCAAGATGATCGACGTCGATATGATCGCCAACAGCAGCTCCGGCAAAGTGAAGCTGACGGACAGTGACGGCAAGTTCGGCGTGGACACGGCCACCAGCGAGGGCGGCGACGATTCCCCCTCGTCGAGCAAGTATTCCGTCAACGTGTCCATCGACGGTCCCGTATCGCGGATCGAGTTCATCCACACCGGTGCCACAAGCGGCAACTCGGGCGTCAATGTAACCGACGTGTTCTTTGACAACCCCGCGGCCTTGCTGGCGGATGACGACGGCACTGTCGGCAACGACACGCTGCACGGCGGCGAAGGCGATGACATCATCTTTGGCGATAGCGCCGGCCTGACCAAAGCGCAGCCCGTCTCGAAGACTGTTGAGCCTGTGTCGGGTGCGGATCATACCGTTCTGACGTGGGATCTGGCAAATGTGACGGTGGCTGGCGGTTCAAGCCCCTTCCAGAATAGCGATGTGGGCTCCGGCGATCTGTCTGGCAAGTCGTTCACCATCAACGAAAATTCAGCACCTGTCGCGGTTGGCATCAATGATGACGACGATAAGTTGAATGACAACGACAACTCGCAAACCTTGGCGAAAACCACCAAATTGGATGACAATACCGAAAACTCCGGTGACAAGATCATCCCCGAGTATTCCTATATTGTGCGCCCCGAAGGCGCAGTAGATTCCTCGCAGGATGTGACAGTCTACGTCGTGAACTTTGACGGCGACGATGCCGTCGGTTTCGTGACAGACAAACCGCTGGAAGTCGGCAAATCCTACGATTTCGTCAGCCACAACTCTAACCTGCCATCGATCAAATACGACCACATCGCCAAAACCTATACCGTGAGCGATGACAGCACGTCCCCAACCGATGGCACCGTTGGTGGCGACGATGTGCTGACCGGCGGGAATGGCAACGACACGATCTTTGGTGAAGGCGGCAACGACAGCATCGAAGGCAACGCGGGCCACGATTCGATCGAAGGCAACCACGGCGATGACACCATTTCCGGTGGCACTGGCAATGACACGATCTATGGCGACAACAACACCGGCGGCGCCTCTACGCCCGGCGGCACGACAGAGCGTGAGAGCTTTGAGTGGGACAAGGCACCAGACCCCCACGATACCTCTGCTGTCGATAATAACGACAATCTGGGCGGTGGCTTTGTTCAGGACACGGGCAACGTCAATGTGACCTTCTCGGTCACGGGCAGCAATGAAACACCCGAGACGACATTCTCGACGGACCAGCAAAAGGTGCATTCGATCACTGGCGACGGTCAGGCGACCAATGCCAACAGCTCTTTGGCCTCGCTGGCGAACCAGGATGGCGAGAGCGCGACCTATCGTTTGGATTTCTCCAAGGATGTGACCAACATCAGCTTCCGCATCAATGACATTGATAACGCGTCGAAAGTCGTCATCGTGGCGGTTGGTCCCGATGGGACACGGACGCCGATCAAGGTCGATGCAGGCAGCGGCATCAATGCCCACAACCAAGACGGCGTTGGCGGTTACGAAACCCTGATCAGCGGCGGGGGTAATGGCCCCGATACCGATCCCTACCACTCTGCCCTAGTGAACATCGAAGGCCCGGTCGAATACCTCGAGATTACCCACACGATGGATCAAAGCCTGTCGCCCGGCAATCACGCGGGCATCAACATCACCGATGTCTATTTTGACGCGCCCGTGGGCGGCGTTGACGGGGGTGCCGGCAATGACCTGTTGATGGGCGACGAGGGCGATGACCTGATCGACGGCGGCGCTGGCGATGACACGCTGTTTGGCGGTGACGACGACGATACGCTGATCGGCGGCGACGGTGATGACCAGCTGACTGGCGGTGAAGGCAAAGACAACATCAGCGGCGGTGCGGGCAAGGATACTATCTTTGGCGGCACCAATGGCGATGAGGTTGACGGTGGTGCAGGCGGCTTCAATGCCGACCCTGCGCTCAACACCGACGATGACACGCTTGATCTGACTGGCCTCAATTTCCGCTTGCGTGATCTGGAACCAGATAGCAACGGCAATGGTCAGAACGGTACGGTTGATCTGTACAACGCCGACGGCACATCCGCGGGCTCGTTCAAATTCACCGAGATCGAAAACATCATCGGCGAAGAGATGGCCGGTCCTGTTGATGGTCTGGACTCTGGCGAGGATATGGCACCGGGCTACACCGATGCCCAAGGCGACCAGATCGACGGCACCGACGGGATCAACGATACGATCTTTGGTAACGGTGGCGACGACACGATCGACAGCGGTTTGGGCGACGATACCGTTGACGGCGGCGCGGGCGACGACACGTTCACGCTGACCGATGGCGTCGATAACGACGTTATCATCGGCGGCGAAAGCGGCGAAACCGACGGCGATGTGATCGACAGTACGGCTGTGGATGACGACCTGACAGTCACTTTCACCGACAAAGAGGAAGGGACACTGACCAACGGGTCCGGCACCACCGAATTCTCGGAGATCGAGAGACTCGAACTGGGTGGCGGTGACGATACGGTCACAGGCTCTGGCGGTGATGAAAATGTCTTGACCGGTGACGGCAACGACGTGGTGAACGCTGGCGGTGGTGATGATACCATCGATGGCCAGGGCGGCAATGATACCATCGACGGTGGTAAATATGATGACAGCCTGATCGGTGGTGACGGCAACGACTCCCTCGTCGGTGGTGAGGGTGACGACGTACTGATTGGCAACAAGCCCGGTGCGATTGGCGTGCCCGACACGGACGTTCCTTTGGTCTCCACACCCTTTGATCAGGATACCAACCCCAACGACGACAAAGACACGCTGATCGGCGGCGCAGGGAATGATACGATCGATGGCGGTGATGATGCCGACTATATCGACGGTGGCGACGATGATGATGTCATCGAAGGCGGCATCGACAACGACACCATCTATGGCGGCAGCGGCAACGACACCATCACGGATGTCCAAGGTGCGGACGAAATCTATGGCGGTGACGGTGACGATCTGATCGAAGCGGGTATCGACACCTTCTCTGATTATGCGAATGATCAGCCGACCGTCGGTGGGCGACCCAACCCCTTCTTCAACTCCGGAGATCCGAACAAGGACGATGGTCGTGATTTCGTCGATGGCGGCAGCGGTAACGATACGATCCGCACCGGCGACGACTCTGATACCATCTACGGCGGTACGGGCGACGATTCTATCAACGCGGGTATCGATGACGATGAGGTCTACGGCGACGACGGCGACGACAGCATCATCGGCAGCCACGGGTCCGACAGCCTGTATGGCGGCGAAGGCAATGACACCATCTATGGTGGCTTTGGTAACGAACCGATCGCCGGCTACGAGGGCGAGGAAGTCGACGCCACCGATCCGCAGCCGAACAACGGCAAGGACTATATCGAAGGCGGTGCCGGCAATGACGTGCTGTACGGTGAAGACGACAACGACACCATCCTCGGTGGTGCCGATGACGACTACATCGACGGTGGCATTGACGATGACAGCCTGGATGGCGGTCAGGGCGACGATACGATCTTGGGCGGTCAAGGCAACGACACCATCCGCGGCGCACAGGGCCATGATGAGATTGATGGGGGGGACGGTGACGACTCCATCCTCGCGGGCAATGGCAACGACGACGTTAAAGGCGGTGCCGGGAACGACACCATCGACGGTGGTCAGGGCAACGACACCATCGACGGCGGTGACGGCGATGACTCCATCCTTGGGGGCTTTGGCGATGACTCCATCCTCGGGGGTGCCGGAAACGACACGATCATCGCGGCCGGTGACAATGATACCGTAGACGGTGGGACCGGTGACGATTCCATCAGCGGTGTGCGCGGCGACGACATCTTGTTCGGTGGCGAGGGTGACGACACCATCGATGGCGGTGAAGACAACGACAGCATCGACGGCGGCGACGGCGACGACAGCCTGCTGGGTGGCTTTGGCAACGACACCATCGAAGGCGGTGAAGGCGACGATACCATCAGCGCAGGTGGCGGCGACGACATCATCAGCGGTGGCGCGGGCAATGATAGCCTGCAAGGTAACGACGGGCGCGATACCTTCACCAACGTCAACGGTGGCGACACCATCGACGGCGGTGCCGGCACAGATGCCTCCGACTACGACGTCATCGATCTGAGAGGCGCGCTGAGCCCCGGCGGCGGTTATCGTCTTGAAAACGTCACGCCGGATAATGATGCCGGTGACACAATCGACGGCGACAGCCCCAACGATGGCATCGACGGTACAATCGTCTTTACGGATGCGTCCGGCACTGAGACCGGTCGTCTCGACTTCACCAACATCGAAGAGATCATTCCCTGCTTCACGCCGGGCACCTTGATCGCTACGCCGAAAGGGGAACGTCGGGTCGAAGATCTGGTGGTGGGCGACCGTGTCATCACCCGTGACAACGGTATCCAGGAAATCCGCTGGGTCGGTGCCCGCGAGATGACCGGACAAGAGCTGGCGCATAAAGCGCATCTGCTGCCGGTTCTGATCCGTCAGGGCGCTTTGGGCAACAATCTGCCCGAGCGTGACATGCTGGTCAGCCCCAACCACCGCGTTCTGGTGGCCAACGACAAGACAGCGCTCTACTTCGAAGAGCGCGAGGTTCTGGTCGCGGCGAAACACCTGACCGGTCTGGAAGGTGTTGATATCGTGGAAACCTCTGGCACGACCTACATCCACGTGATGTTCGACCAGCACGAGGTGATCCTGTCTGACGGCACATGGACCGAAAGCTTCCAGCCGGGCGATATGAGCCTTGCAGGCGTCGGCAACGCGCAACGCAACGAGATCCTGGAGCTTTTCCCGGAACTGGCAACGCGCGAAGGGGTGGACGGCTATGTCGCCGCGCGCCGCACGCTGAAAAAGCACGAGGCGAAACTTCTGACGAAGTAAGCGCCACAATATATGCAGCAACAGGCCTGCATCCCCTTGTGGGGGTGCAGGGCGAAGAACGGGGCAGGCGACTGTCCCGTTTTTTTCGTGTTGAGGGGTACGTGGTTAGGGGCCGGTCAGCGCGCCGCGCGCCATGCGGCCCATGCTTCGGGCGTATCAAGGTCCAGTCGCGCGCGGTTGTCCGGCAGGGGGATCAGCAGCGTCTGGTCCTGGGCCTGTGCAATGATCTCTTTCCCGCCGGTGTCACCTTGCATCCGTGCAAAATGATCAAAATGGCAGGCTGCAAATACCGTCGGGTGACCCGGCTTTCCATCCGCCGTCGCACCGCGCCATATCGTGTAATTTGATTTAATATCAACGGCGTGAAAGACGGTGTTCAAGTCATTTTCAGTCAGCTCTGGCAGGTCGGCAAGCAGCACCATCGCGGCAGGCGTACCGGCGGGAAGGGTCGCAAACCCCGCGCGGAGCGAGGCGTTCATCCCCTCTGCCGCATCGGCAACGGGGAGCGCTTCAACCTCCATATCAGCCACAAGCGCATAGCGAGGGTGGGGCGCAGGTGGCAGGGCCACAATGACCGCCCCTCGCGTCGCCGCCCGCGCGATCCGTGCCTGTCGGCGCAGCAGGGGTTCGCCCTCCACGATCTCTTGCAGTTTGTCCCGCCCCCGCATCCGCGAGGATTGCCCCGCGGCCAGCAGGATGATGGGGATGTCATGGCTCATACACCGACCATAGCCAGATTGTTCAACCACCGTAAGACCATAGCATCAGTCCCGCCCGCTGATTTAGCCCTGCATTTTTGAACCATCGGGCGGCATAGGGCGTTGGGCTTGTAAGCCAGGTGATCTCCGCGCAAGCTTGTTGAACATGGCACTTCATCACGCGGACATACCCTATGAACTTTGACTTCCTTTTGCCATCGACACTGCTCCGCAAGGGCCGTGAATACAGCCGCAAGCTGTGGGTGCGGGTGCTGATCATGGGGTTGTTGGCGGTCTTGTCGCTGCTGCTGAGCATGTTGATCGAACGCTGGATCCCGCAGTCGCTCGCGACCTATCTGACCGGCAGTGCGGCGGACCGGTTGCTGTCGATCATCGCCAACGCGATGCTTGCGGTCACCACCTTTTCGCTTAGCGTCATGGTCACGGTATATCGCAGCACCTCGACCCAATGGACGCCGCGCATTCACCGCTTGATCGTGCAGGACCGCACCACCCAGAATACGCTGGCCGTCTTTATCGGGGCCTATGTCTATGCGCTGATCGCCATCATCCTGCGCGAGCTTGGGGTGTTCGACGACAAGCGGTCTTTCGTGTTGTTCGTGATGACGGTGATCGTATTGACGGTGATCGTGTTCAGCCTGATCCGATGGGTGCTGCATTTGCAGACCTTTGGCAGCCTGATCGATACCTCGCGACAGGTGGAGGATCAGACACGCCGCACCTTCAAGGAACGCCTGCATAATCCCTGCCTCGGGGCCAATCCGCTGACGGGTGATATTCCCGACAGTGCAAAGCCGTTCACCGCGGATGAAAACGGCTATATCCAGCATATCTATCCCGAAGCGTTGAATACCGTGGCGGAAAACCACGGGGTGAAGATCTATCTCAAGCGCAACATCGGCAGCTTTGTTTTCGTCAACGAACCTTTGATGATGATCGACCGCGTGGGGCAGCCCAAGGACGATGAACACACCGATGAAACGCTGCATGCAGGGATCAATGCCAGTATCACCATCGGCGATTTGCGGACCTATGACCAAGATCCGCGCTTTGGTCTCATCGTGATGGGAGAGGTCGCGTCAAAGGCGCTGTCGCCCGGCGTAAATGACCCCGGCACCGCGATCGACGTGATCACCCGCATTGGCCGCATCCTGAGCTTTTACGAGGATGAGACCGAAAACGACCGCGACGAGGTGCTGGACCACATCTATGTCGCACCGCTGGACCCGTCCGACCTGATGCAGGACGCTTTTGGCGCGTTGGCGCGGGACGGGTGTACGGTGGTCGAGGTGCAGCAGCGGCTTCAAGCCACGCTGAACGGCCTGATGCGGCACCCTGACGAGGGGCTACGCATGGCCGCGCGCAAGGCTGCCGAGCGCCACCTCAGACGCGCGCTTGCCAAGATCGACTTTGAACCCGACCGGGCGCAGTTGATGGAAAGCGCCAGCCAAGACGTGCGCGATGCGGTCCGTGACGCGGTAAAGCACAGTGATACCGAGGATGACGCGCCAAAGATGGACAATGACACCGACACCACCTGAGGGCGGCTTTTACAGGGGGCGGATTTTCAGCTGTGTGATCCGGTTGCCATCGCGGGCGATGACCTCGAACCGGAACCCGTGGAAAGAGAACACCTGATTGGGCGTCGGGATCATCTGCGCTTCGTGGATCACCAGACCGGCGACGGTATTGGCCTCTTCGTCGGGCAAGTCCCATTCCGTGGCGCGGTTGAGGTCGCGGATCGTCATGGCCCCATCGACGAAATATTGCCCGTCCTCGGCCTTGGTCACGCCGTGGTCCGCATCTGGGTCGAATTCATCGGTGATCTCGCCCACAATCTCTTCAAGGATATCCTCGAGCGTGATCAACCCCTGAAGCGAGCCATATTCATCCACCACCAGCGCAAAATGGGTGCGGCGCCGTAGGAACTGGCGCATCTGTTCGTCCAGCGTAGATGTCTCGGGCACGAAATAGGGTTTCATCGCGATATCGGCGATTTTGAACGTCTTGAACGGTTTGTCATCCTCGGCACCGCTGATGTGCTTGTACATGGCACGCAGCAGGTCTTTGGCATGGATCACACCGATGATGTTCTCGGGGTCGTCGCGGTAGACGGGCAGGCGGGTGTGGTTGCTTTCCAGGATCTGTTCAAGGATCTGCGAAGGGTCATCGGCGGCATCGATCATCTCGATCCCTGACCGGTGGAGCATGACCTCTTCCACCATGCGTTCGCGCAGATCAAGCGCGCCTAGAATGCGGTCGCGGTCTTCCTTCTCTACCACCCCTTCGGAGCGGCCGATTTGGAGCGCCCCCGCGATTTCCTCGCGCACGGCAAGGATGTTGCTGTCAGGGTCGATCGTCACGCCGAAAAGACGCAGGATGCCGCGGACCAGAAACCGCACGGCTGACACCACGGGGCTGAAGATCAGCACCACCAGCGCAATGGGCCGCGACACGGCTGCGGCGGCGGTTTCAGCATTGGTGATCGCATAGGTCTTGGGCAGAACCTCGGCAAAGATCAGAACCAGCAGCGTCATCACCAGCGTCGCCAGCGCCACACCGGATTCGCCAAAGACCCGCGTGAACAGCGCCGTCGCAAGCGAGGCTGCAAGAATGTTCACAAGATTGTTGCCCAGCAGGACAGAGCCGATCAGCCGCTCGTTATCCTCGGTGATCTTGAGCGCACGTTCCGCCCCCTTGGACCCTTTATCCGCCTGACCCCGCAGCTTGCCCCGCGATGCCGCCGTCAGCGCCGTTTCAGACCCCGAGAAGAAGCCGGAAAGCACCAGAAGGAACAGGATGATACCGCTGCTGATCCAAAATGCGCCGTCTAGGATTGCGGGGGCCGTGTCCATTTGTGAGTATACCTTATCCGTTTGCTCATAGGGTTATGGGCGTGTGTGCGGTTTCATTCAAGGGATGAGCAGGGTGAACCATCAAGATTTGGGAGAATTGAACGGGCCGATTGTGCTGTTCGGCGGGCCATATTCCAACCGGCAGGCGCTTGACGCGCTGTTTGACCGCGCGCGGGCCTTAGGGGTGGGGTCGGACCGGATGATTTGCACCGGCGACGTGGTAGCCTATTGCGCCGATGCCCATGCCGTCAGCGACAGGATGCAGGACAGCGGCATCGCGGTGGTGGCGGGAAATTGTGAAAAGCAACTTGCCGCAGGTGCGATGGATTGCGGCTGCGGGTTCGAGGATGGCAGCGCCTGCGATCTGCTGTCGGTCGGCTGGTACGGCTACGCCAGCGCGCAGATCACCCAAGCGCAGCGTGACTGGATGGGGCAGGTGCCGGATATCCTCAGCTTTCACCACGCCGGAAAGCGCTATGCCGTGATCCACGGGGGGCACCATGATATCGCCCGCTTCATCTGGCCCGTCTCGCCCAAGGCCGTTTTCGACGCGGAGTGGGAGGCGGTGGAGCGGAGCATCGGTCCGGTGGACGGGATCATCGCCGGGCACTGCGGGGTGGCGTTTGAACGGCAGACAGCGCGGGGGATGTGGATCAACGCCGGTGTCATCGGCATGCCGCCCAACGATGGCGCACCGCAGACCCGTTTTGCGGTGCTTGATGCGGGGCAGGTGTTGTTTCACCGGCTTGACTATGACCATGCCGCCGCCGCCGGCGCGATGGTGCAGGCGGGGCTGACCCAAGGCTACCACAAGGCGCTAGAGACGGGTCACTGGCCGTCAGAGGATGTCTTGCCGCCGGCACTGCGCCGCCCCGCCTTGGCCAGCGGATGATTTTCCAGCACCAGCTCGGACAAACGTGCCTCTAGCACATGGGTGTAGATTTCGGTCGTGGCGACATCGGCGTGCCCCAGCATCGTCTGGATCGCCCGCAGATCGGCCCCGTTGGCCAGCAGATGCGTTGCAAAGGCGTGTCGTAGGGTGTGGGGGGTGACCTTGGACGGATCAACACCGGCGGTCAGGGCAAATTCCTTGATCAGCAGATAGAAGCGGTGGCGCGTCAGATATCCGGCGCTGCCGCGACTGGGGAACAGGTAGATCGACGCGGGTTTGCCCTTGGCCTGTGCGGCCTCGTCGGTTCTATCTCGCTGCACCAGCCATGCCGCCAGCGCCTCGCGCGCGGGGTCGGACAAGGGCACCAGACGTTCCTTGCCGCCTTTGCCCATAATCAACAGCAAGCGCGGATCGCCGCGGGCCGCGCTGACCCGAAGGCTCACCAACTCGCTCACCCGCATGCCGGTGGCGTAGAGCAGCTCCATCAAACAGGTGTTGCGCAGCTGGTCCGAGGTGTTGCGCCCCGAGCGGCGCGCCGCGTTGAGCAGCTGGTCAACCTCGTCCTCCGACAGCACCTTGGGCAGACGTTTGTCTTGCCCCGGACCCGCAATCTGGATCGCGGGGTTATCCGTGCGCCACCCTTCTTCAAATGCGAAACGGTACAGCTGTTTGATCGCCGACAGCCGCCGTGCGCGGGTGGATTTGGCAAGCCCCTGCGCGTCGCACCAGACCAGATAGGCTTCGATATCCGCGCGACCGACCGAGACGAAATCCAATGCGCGGCGGGCGAGGAAACTGTCAAAATCCTTCAGGTCGCGCCCATAGGCGAGTTGCGTGTTCGTGGCCGCGCCCAGTTCCGCCGCCTGCGCCTCTAGGAAGGTCGAAATCCAGTGCAGCAATTCGGTCTGCATCAGTTCCGCTCCAGCAGAGACGTTTGCAGGGCAGCCCGGCGTGCGGCATCTTCCAGCCCCAAGGCCCTTAGGGTAGAGATCGCATCGCGCAGGGCAGCCGTGTCACCGCGGGCACCATCCTCTAGAAGCGCAATCGTATGCAGGATAGCGCTGCCCAACTGACCGTTCTGTGCCATCTCGACCAGCCCCTTGCGCGGTGTCGGGGTCGTGAAAGCGCTGGCAATCCCCTGTGCGTGGGGGATGTCGGGCGTGGTTTTCGGGGCCTCGCCGCGCGCGATCTGCGAGAGGAATGTAATCTCTGCCGGTGTCGCATCAGCGTTGGCAACCTGCTCGTAAAGCGGTGACAGCAGCAGGATACGGTCCCGCAGGGCGGCGCTGGCACCGTTAAGGTCGGTGCCCTGTAAATCCTCGGCATAGAGGGTGGCGAAGGTCACTTCGGTTTCGGCCTGCTGCATGGCGCGCCACGCGGGGCGCAGGGCTTTGGCGATTGCCTCTGTATTGCCGCTGGACATGGCCGTGTCGAACCGCTGGAGCGCTTCGACACGGTCCCACACCCCGCCAGAGGCCGCAGGCTCACGGTCGGTATAAATGCCCAGAAACCGGTTGTCGGGCAGGGCCCCGATACGGGTCAGACGCTCCGCCGCATCCAGCTGCGCCTTCCAGCCCGCGATATCGCGCAGATCGGCCACCGCATAGGCGGCAGTCAGGTTCCGCGTGGGCTGCGGCTCTCCGATCGCTTCAAGAAGCCGGAACTTGAGCGGCGTCATCTCGCGCGGGCCGGGCAGGGGCGCGGCCCCTTCGTAGAGGTCAGGGTTGAGGAACCGGTCCAGCAACGACAGATCGCTTTCGGGCAGCAGCGCCAGCGCTTGGGCAGACCCCAGCGTCAGCGCCGCCGTGTCCCATTCCCCCGACCGCGCAGCGCAAAGGATGCGCACGCCATAATCCGTTGTCAGGAAGGGCTTGTCCTTCAGCCGCAGGCAGGCGCGGTCTTCGGTGCCCAAAAGCAGGCTCACCTGCATCCAGAGGTCAAAGTGATCCGGCGAGGTCTCGACGCCCGCCTGTTCGATCAGCGACATCGCAGGGTCAAGCGCCGCAGCATCCAACAAGGTGCGCACACGGGCGAGGGCAAGCGCATCGCCCTGTTTCGCGTCCCCCTGCGGCGCGGTCGCTTGTGCCAGCAGCAGGGTGAACAGCAGCGAATGGGCGACGGGCAGGTGAAGCTCTGGCAGACGGTCAAGCTGATGGGCGATATCTTCCGCGGTGCTGCCTGTCCATAGATCCTGCGGCAGCCCTGTGACCTTGGTTGGCACCAACCCGATAGCGCGCGGCCCGCCTTTGCCCAAGGGGGCTACGGTCACGACAGGCGGCAGCGCGGTCCGCGCCACGGGGGCCTCGTCCGGCTTGACGGGGGCCTTGCGCGTCGGTTGCGGCGTCTTGGGACGTTCGCCGAGCCAGTCGATCACCGACAAAGGCGCGTTGCGGTCATTCTGCGCCGCGGTTTGCGCGGCGACACCAAGGGGGAGGGCAATCAGGCAAAAAACGCTTAGCTGCCTGACAAATCGGATCATTGCTGCTCCAACGTCACGGATTCGCGGATTTCGACCTGGGGTGGTGCAAAGTCCGCCCCGAAGAACGGCCCCACATAGGCATAGACCGCAAGGCCGATGAACCCAATAATTGCGAGGTAAATCAGAAACTTGATCAGCTTGCCCATGGAATCCGCCTGCTTTCTTCTGCATCTTTTGACTATTCTATATATGGCCTTTTGGGCAAGATCACGTCATTCACACAAGAATGAGCGAAATTCAGCAATCCCCAGCCGATACGGCCCAAAACACCCCTCGGTACCATCTTAAGAAGACGGTTGTCATGGTGGGTATGATGGGCGCAGGTAAAACCGCCGTGGGCCGCGCTTTGGCCGCGAAACTCGGCGTGCCCTTTGTGGACAGCGACCACGAGATAGAGGCCGCTGCCAATCTGACCGTGCCCGAAATCTTTGAGCGCGACGGCGAGCCCTTCTTTCGCAAGCGCGAGACCGAAGTGATCTCGCGTCTGCTGGATAAAGAGCCCGGCATCCTGTCGACCGGCGGCGGTGCCTTTCTGGCGGAAGCCAACCGCGAGAATATCTCGGCCCGCGGGTTGTCGGTGTGGCTGGATGCGGATCTTGACCTGCTGTGGAACCGTGTGCGGTACAAGACCTCGCGCCCGTTGCTGCGCACCGCCGACCCGCGCGGGACCCTGACCGAGCTTTACGAAAAACGTGTGCCGATCTACCGGCTTGCGGATATGACGGTTGCCAGCACGCCGGCGCTGTCGATTGACGCGATGGCGCAGCGCGTGGTGGATGCGCTGGCGGATCGTCCAGATGTACTTGAGGTGCTGTGATGCGAGAAACGGTTCATGTCGGTCTTGAGGGCCGCGCCTATGATGTGGTGATCGGCCCCGATCTGCTGGCGCAAGCAGGCGCGTTGATTGCCCCGCTGTTGCGCCGCAAACGTGTTGTGGTGGTCAGTGATGAAACGGTTGCGGCGCACCATCTGGACAGTTTACGCGCCGGACTGGACGCCGCTGACATCAACGTCGAGGCGCTGGCATTGCCGCCGGGCGAGGCGACGAAATGCTGGGCAGAGCTGACCCGCACGGTCGATTGGCTGATGGATCAGAAGGTCGAACGCAACGATGTCGTGATTGCCTTTGGCGGCGGTGTCATCGGTGATCTGGTGGGCTTTGCCGCCGCGATCCTGCGCCGTGGCGTGCGCTTTGTGCAAATCCCGACCTCGCTTCTGGCACAGGTCGACAGTTCGGTCGGGGGCAAGACGGGGATCAACGTATCACAGGGCAAGAACCTTGTCGGCGCGTTTCATCAGCCGTCCCTTGTATTGGCCGATACGGCCGTGCTTGGCACATTGCAGGCGCGTGATTTCCTCGCCGGATATGGCGAGGTCGTCAAATACGGGCTGCTGGGGGATGCGGCCTTCTTTGACTGGCTCGAAGTGAACGCTCCCGCGATGGCCGCTGGCGATATGGCGCTGCGCGTAGAGGCGGTGCGCCGGTCTGTCCAGATGAAGGCCGATATCGTGCTGCGCGACGAAAAGGAACACGGCGATCGCGCGCTTTTGAACCTTGGCCATACCTTTTGCCACGCGCTAGAGGCGGCGACGGGCTATTCCGACCGGTTGCTGCATGGCGAAGGTGTGGCGATCGGCTGTGCGATGGCGTTTGAATTGTCCGCCCGTTTGGGGCTTTGCGCGCAAGAGGACCCCAGCCGCGTCCGCGCGCATCTGCGGGCCATGGGGATGAAAACCGACCTGCGCGACATCGACGGAGATCTGCCGGACGCCGCCTATCTGCTTGATCTGATGGGGCAGGATAAAAAGGTCATCGACGGCAAGCTGCGCTTTATTCTGGCCCGCAGCATTGGCGACGCATTTGTCACCGCCGATGTCCCCAGGGACGCGGTGCTGCAGCTGCTGGACGACGCGCTGGCCGAACGCCACTAGGGCGCGACGCCCACCCGTTTTAAGTCAAGACAACGAAAAAGGCGGGGAATTCCCCGCCTTAATTACGTTTGGTATCCGATTGATATCAAAATGGAATTTCATCATCCAGATCGCGCGAGGAACCGCGACCACCGTCGTTGCCGCCGCCCGAGGGGCCACTGTCATAGCCGCCGCCGTAGCCGCCCTGATCCGACGGGCCACTGTCGTAGCCGCCACCGCCGCCGCCGTAGTTGCCACCACCACCGGAACCACCACCGTCGCGGCCATCGAGCATGGTCAGCGTGCCGCCAAAGCCCTGCAGGACAACTTCGGTGCTGTATTTATCTTGACCGGACTGGTCTTGCCATTTGCGGGTTTGCAGTTGGCCTTCGATATATACTTTGGAACCTTTCTTCAGGTATTGCTCTGCAATGCGCACAAGCCCTTCCTGAAAGATTGCCACCGAATGCCATTCGGTCTTTTCGCGGCGCTCGCCGGTGTTGCGGTCTTTCCATGTCTCGGATGTCGCGATGCGCAGGTTGCACACTTTGCCGCCGTTCTGGAACGAACGCACTTCGGGATCGCGCCCCAGATTCCCGATTAGGATCACTTTATTCACTGAGCCGGCCATTATGCCCCCATTTGCTGCAAGTTTACGGGCCACGCGCGAATCCCGCACGCACCTTGGATTGGCCGACGTTATACCCAGCAGGGATTGCGATAAACAGGGGGGAGGCGGGATTATCGCCGTTGCGACCCACGCAGATGTGACAGGGGCAATAAAGGGTGGCACCAACGGGTCAGTTTGATATGGTCTGCGGGAATTGAGACTGCGTGGGGCAGGGACAATATGCGAATTTTATTAACGGCGGCGCTGTGCTGCCTTTCTGTGGGCGCAGCACCGGTTGCTGCCGATGTGTTTTCATCCAAGAACCGGACCAAGCTTTTTGCGTCCCAGACCAAGATTTTGGACACACGGGCATCAAAACAATATGCGGCCTCTGTCCGGTTGCAGCCACAACGCGTGGTCACCCCGACAAAATGGGACACACCCAAATATCGCGGCAAGTACAAGGGCGTCTATCTTGGCATGGCGCGCGAAGCCGCGATGCGCCACGGCATTCCGGCGGACCTTTTCCTGCGCCTCGTGCAGCAGGAAAGCGGCTGGAACCCTGCGGCGCGGTCGCATAAAGGCGCGCTTGGTCTGGCGCAGCTTATGCCGGAAACGGCGCGGATCCTGCGCGTGGACCCGACCGACCCCTACGAGAACCTTGATGGCGGTGCACGCTACCTCAAGCGTCAGTATCAGGCGTTCGGGTCATGGAACCTCGCGCTTGCGGCCTATAACGCGGGGCCGGGGGCGGTGAAGAAATACGGTGGCATCCCGCCCTACGCCGAAACCAAGAACTATGTGAAGGTGATCGCGGGTCTGTGATGCGCCGCGATAAGTGGCTCTGAATAAAGTATATTTCGCCGCAGCATGCTGATTTCCGCTTGCCGTTTTTCGCGGCGATGGAACCATATCGCCACGGCTGATGTTCCCTTTCCACAGCGTCAGCAGGTCGTCTTCTACGGTCTGCGCGCATCAGAAAGATAAGGAGCATTCGCATGTTCAACTCAGTTAAATCGATCGCCTTGGCCACAGGTGTAAGCTTGGCCGCATTGTCCTCTGCCGCATTTGCGGACGAAAAGGTCGCCTTCTCCGCGATTGACGTAAGCTCGTCGATCAACGCCGCGCAGGACGCTAACGCGATGGAATATTACCCCCAGATCACCGAGGATCTGAAAGCCGCCGTGGCCGCCCGCGTCTTGGGCAGCGATGACGCCAGCGATCCGACGATCAACATCGACATCCGCAAAATCTCGCTGGATGGGGATACGATGCTGAGCGATAGTCAGGAATTTAACGAGATCGAAGGTGTAGTCGATATTACGTCGCCCAATGAATCGATCGGCGCGCGCAGCTTCCCTGTGAATGTCGCCGCCTATTCGGTCGACCAGGTCGTGCCCGAGGGCTATGTCGCCGTGGCCCCGACCGAGGGCGTTTTTTACGAAGTCATGATCAACGGTTTTGCCGATGAGGTGGCCGAACAGGTCGGCAATCTGAACACCGCAGGTAGCGGCGTCAGCAAATAAGCCACCCTGCCTCGATCAGGCAGAAGCGGCCATCGCACATGCGGTGGCCGTTTTTTTACGCCTGGCGAAGGGCTTAGCGCGCCGTAACGTCCATCTCGATCACCGGTTCCATCGCCGCAAGCTGCACATCGTCCAGATGACATTTCACCGTATGCCCCGCCGCCAACGCCCGCAGCTCTGGCACCTGCGTCTCGCAAAGATTTCCCGGTACCCGAGATTTCCACCGGCAGCGCGTCTGAAACGGGCAACCGGGCGGCGGATTCATCGCCGAGGGGACATCGCCTTCCAGCACAATATGTTTTTTCTTCACCCGCGTGTCGGCGATCGGCACCGCCGACAGCAGCGCTTCGGTATAGGGATGATAGGGCGGAGAGAACACCTGATCCGTGGTGCCCAATTCGACCACATGGCCCAGATACATCACCATCACCCGGTCGCTAAGGTATCGCACGATGCTCAGGTCATGGCTGATGAACAAAAGGCAGGTCTGTTGGGCCTGCTGGATCTCCATCAAAAGATCCGTCACCGCCGCCTGAACCGAGACATCAAGCGCCGAGACGGGTTCATCCGCCACCACAATCCGCGCGTCTCCGGCAAAGGCACGGGCAATCCCCACGCGTTGTTTCTGCCCGCCCGACAGTTGGCGCGGCATGCGGCTGGCGAATTCCCGCGGCAGTTTGACCAGATCCAGCAGCTCCAGCATGCGCGCCTTACGGTCACGCGCGGATGTCCCCACGCCAAACACTTCAAGCGCGCGGATGATCTGGCGGCCCACGGTCATTGACGGGTTCAATGTGTCAAAAGGGTTCTGGAACACCATCTGGATATCAGCGACGGTCTGTGTCCCCCGATCCTCGATCGCGGTGGTGCCGATATCACGGCCATCCAGCAGCAGATGACCGGCTGTGGCCGTCTCCAGCCCCATAAGAACCTTGGCAAAAGTGGACTTGCCGCAACCGGATTCCCCAACGATGGCAAGGGTTTCACCCGCACGCGCTTCAAAGCTCAGCTCTTCGTTTGCTTTGACCACTTTGGTACCGGTTCCGCCAAACATGGAATGCGCCGCCACCTGATAGTATTTCTTGAGCTTGTCCATTTTCAGAACGACGTCGCCAACCTCTCCCTTCGACTTGGTCGCCGCATGCGCCATCGGCGCGGACCAGTCGATGTCATCGTGGCGGATACAGCGTGTCGCGTGTCGCGTGTTTTCGGGCACGTCCAGCATCGGAATGGCACCCTGATCGCAGCGCCCCGCGACAAAGTAATCGCAGCGCGGGCCAAAGTTGCAGCCTTCGGGACGTTCATGGGGCAGGGGGAAATTGCCGGGGATAGCGACCAGCGGGCGCGCGGTCTTGTCGGCACCGGGCAGCGGGATCGACCGGAACAGAGCCTGTGTATAGGGATGGCGCATGCCGTCGAACACATCCGCAATCGACCCGCGCTCGACCGCCTCGCCGGAGTACATGACACAGATGCGATCGCAGGTGTCCAGCACCAGCCCGAGGTTGTGGCTGATGAACAGCATAGAGGTGCCGTATTTGCGCCCCAGATCTTTGACCAGATCAATGATCGCCGCTTCGACCGTGACATCCAATGCTGTGGTGGGCTCGTCCAGGATCAGCAAGGACGGCTCTGACATCAGGGCCATAGCGATGACGATACGCTGCTGTTGCCCGCCTGACAGCTGATGCGGATAGGCCTTGAGGATACGTTCGGGGTCCGGCAGCTTGACGTCGGTCACCAGTTGCAAGGCGCGGGCATGGGCCTCGCGTTTCGACATGCCGCCGTGGATCATCGGCACTTCCATCAACTGCTGCCCGATCCGCATGGCGGGGTTCAAAGAGGCCATAGGCTCTTGATAGATCATCGCGATCTCGCTGCCCCTGATCTGACGCAGCTCGGCCGCGCTCATCTGGGATAGATCGCGCCCCTTGAATTTGATTGACCCGCCCACGACCCGCCCGTTCACCCCAAGGTCCTGCATCACACCCAAGGCGACAGTTGATTTACCACAACCGGATTCACCAACCAGCCCCACAGCCTCGCCCGGTTTGACCGAGACCGAAAAATCCATCACCGCCGGAATTTCGCGCAGCCGTGTGAAGAAAGAGATCGACAGCGCGTCGATCTCCAGAATTGGCCCGTCATATGCCTCGCCCATGTCCAACTCCCTTACCTTCAACCGCAACCTTATATTTCATTTTGCCAAGTAAACTCCGGGGGTGCGGGGGCTGGCCCCCGCGGCGGTTCCCCCAAATCAATCCCGCAAACTCTCTTCGCGCAGCCCATCCGCGAGCAGGTTCAACCCCAGCACAAGGCTCAGCAAGGCCAGCGCCGGCGCGATTGCCGCATGGGGGTAGAGCGCCAGCAGGCGCCGCCCTGCGTTGATCGTGGTGCCCCAATCAGGGCTTTCGGATTCCAGTCCCAGCCCAAAGAACCCCAGCGTGCCAAGCAGGATCGTGGTATAGCCGATGCGCAGGCAGAAATCGACGATCAAGGGGCCGCGGGCATTGGGCAGGATCTCCCACAACATGATGTACCACGGTCCTTCGCCGCGGGTCTGCGCGGCCGCCACATAGTCGCGTGTCTTGATGTCCAGTGCCAGCCCGCGCACGATCCGGAATACTGTGGGCGCATTGACGAAAACCACGGCGACAAAGACCACCAGCAACCCCGGCCCGATGTCGAGGAAATCCAGAAACGCAGGCAGGCCCGGGATCTCGTAGGTCTGGGTCCGCACCAAGGCCCCATCGTCCGAGATCATCGCGAGGTAAAGCCAGCCAACCAGCCCCAGTACCACGACCAGCACCGGCGTGCGGGTGCCTGGCTGCGTGCGCAGACGTGTGTTGAGCAGCACCCCAAGGAACACCAGCGGAAAGATGAACAACACAATTGCCATGTAATTCGGCAGTCCGGTCAGCACAATCTCGGGGGTGACCAGAAGATAAAAGATCAAGATCACCGGAAAGGCGAGGATCAGATTGGCAATAAAGCTCAGGAATACGTCCAGTTTACCGCCATAATAGCCCGCAGGCAGCCCCAGCGTGATCCCCACCATAAAGGCAAAGACCGTCGCCATCGGCGCGATCTGGATCACCACCCAGGCGCCTTTGATCAGGCGGCTGAACACATCGCGGGCAAGGTTATCGCCGCCCAGCAGGAACCACGGGTAGTCGCCGTCCTCAGCACGGGCCAGCGGTGTGCCGGGAAGCTTGTTCTTCATGCCCGAGGTCTGGCTGAGGCTATCATGGGTCACGATCATGTCGAACACCCCGCCGAACAGCCCCGTATAGACCCAGAACATCACCAGCCCAAAGCCGATCATGCCAACGGTGCTGTCAAACAGTTTGCCATAAAGCCCCAGCCGGCGTTTGAAGGCGATCGACAGGGCAAAGGTCACGATCAGGGCAACCCAGACCGGCAGCAGACGTTGCGCCATGCCGCCAAAGATGCCGGCCTCGGCGCCCAAGAAAATGCCCCCGACGACATAGACCATCAGCAGCGCGGTCGCCGCCGCGATCCCCGCCGAGGTAAGCTGCCCCAAGCGGCGCGTTCCCGCAGGGGAAGTAGGCAGCAGGGGCCAGACCATCTGCATCGCGATGCCAAGCAGCACGACCAACACCGCGCCCCCCAGCAATGGGTTCACCCAGTCCAGCGCACCTGTCCATGTCAAGGGGTCCATCTACATTGTCTCCTCAGGTGATCCGGATGCGCGGGTTCAGCACGACATAGCCGATGTCCGAGATCAGCTGCGTTGTCAGCACCACGATTACCGACACGACCGACACGGCCAGCAACAGCTCGATGTCGTTATTCGACGCGGCGCGGACCAACAGCCAGCCGAAGCCCTTGTAGTTAAAGAGGGTCTCGACGATGACGACTCCGTTCAGAAGCCACGGGATTTGCAGCATGATTACCGTGAACGGCGCGATCAGTGCGTTGCGTAGGGCGTGTTTAAGAACGATGTTGCCAAAGCTTACCCCCTTCAGCCGCGCCGTGCGGATGTATTGCGCGGTCATCACCTCGGTCATCGAAGCACGGGTCATGCGCGCAATATAGCCCATCCCGTAAAGCGAGATGGTGAGCACCGGCAAAAAGAAATTCCAGAAGGTCGCGTCTTTCATCGCACTGGCGGCGGAGCCCAGAAACAGCGTTTTGCTGTCGATCCAGCCCCAGTCGGCCAGCAGAGGCGACAGCCCAAATCGCGACGAGGCGAGCAGGGCGATGAACACGACACCAGACACATATTCAGGCGTCGCGGTTGTCAGGATTGAAAAGGTCGACAGGGTCCGGTCAGTGCGCGACCCTTCGCGCATCCCTGCCAGCACGCCCACGATCAGTGCCATCGGCACCATCAGCAGGATCACGCAGCCCATCAACTTGCCCGTCAGCGCCAATCGGGTCAGGACAGTGGGGCCGACATCCTCTTGGAAAACAGTCGAAAATCCCCAATCCCCTTGCAAGATACCGCAAAAGCGGCGGCGGTCGCCCTCGGGCGTGTCCTTGGTAAAGCACCGCCCGAAACGGGTGCCGTCATCCTCTTGCGTCACCCATCCGGGCATGACGCCCAGCCATTGGCCGAATTTGACCGGCAGCGGGTCAAGATAGCCGCGATCCCCCAGATAGCTTGCGACCGCTTCGTCGGACATGCGGAAGTTGCCTTGGGTCTTGGCAAGCTTTTCGAGGTTCGGATAGAGGTTGGTCAGCCAGAACACGATAAAGGTCAGGCATAGCGCTGTTACCACCATCACGCCCAAACGGCGCAATATGAAAATACCCATGTGATGACCCTGTTGCGCGGCGGTACGGCGACACCTTGAAGGCGCGCGGCTGCGTTTGAATTTGTCGCAGCGCGGTCCGGCTTTTGCCGATACGTTGCGCGCTGCGCGGCTCCCTTATTGTCCGCTTTCCGCCATGACATTGGCGGTGCGGATGTGTTTTTCTTGAATGCCAGTCAGCCACAGGTCGCGGTGGCAGGTCAACTCGGTACTTTGGAAATGGGCGCTACCCCGAGCGTCCTTGCAGCCACCGGCCCTGACGTGTCAGGCTGCCGTTGCCCGCAGACGCGAGGGTGTGAGGCCCGTGTGTTGCTGCATGAACCGTGTGAAATAGGCGGCGGAGCCAAAGCCAAGGTGGCGCGCGATATCCTGTGCGGAATGCTCTGTCGTGCCAAGCAGATGCCGTGCCTCATGCACCACCCGTTCGGTCAGGATATCCGCCGCAGTCTTGCCGGTGGCGGATTTTACGGCCCGTGACAGATGCGTCGGCGTGACCTCCAGGCTTTCGGCGTATTGCGCCATCGGCGCGCCGCTGCTGTAGTGTTCACAGACCATCTGGCAGAACCGCGCGCTGAGCCGTGCGGCGGCGTTGCGCCGGTTGGGGACATGTTCGTCCTGCATGATCTGACGCCGCAGCCAGACCGACATCAGCGCCGCGTGCCCCTCTAACGCGTCATGATACAGCGGGCGCTTGGCCTGTTGTTCGCGCTGCGCGGCTTCGATCAGGCCGGTCAGTTCGGTCTGGGCCTGCACATCCCGAATACGCAGGTGGCGCGGCATTTGGGGCAGGCGCAGCTCGGTGCCGTCGGGGATCACCACCGCTTGCCCGATGCCCTGCCGCCCCATATCAAGGGCAAAGAGCGCACGGGCAGGGATAAACACCGCGTTATGCGCCCCCAAGCCGCGCCGCTGGCCGTCAAGCTGCAGCACCCCCTGACCGCGGGTGATCCAGATCAGCATATGCACAGGCCGGTCATGGCAAAGCTGCACGCGCCAGTCCTGCCCTTGCGACAGTTGCGCCAGCGTCAGCAATTCGATCGTGTTCTCTGTCATTGCATGACCCTATCAGCAAAAGACAAGTAAACACTATCGTTATACAGAGATACGGAAAGATAAAGGCAGTAAAAGATAATTTCGCCGTTTTGGCAGCCGCGTGCTACCCCGGCACATATTGCAGCCAATCGGCGGTGTTCTTGCGCATCCACGTGCGCTGCCGTTTGGCATACTGCCGTGTCGCGATGATGGCATCCTGTCGCGCCACGTCAAGCGGTGTTGCGCCGTCAAGGTAGCGCATCAGCTCGGGCACGCCGATGGCACGGTGCGCGGGCAGGGCGGGGTCGTAATCGGGGTGCACGGCGGCGACTTCGTCCAGCGCGCCTTGGTCCAGCATCTGGTCAAAGCGACGGATGATCCTGTCGTTCAGCCAGTCCTTCGACGCGGCAACGGCGACAGGCTGACAGCGCTCCATCGGCAGGATGGGGGGCGGCGTATCATCTTGCCACGCGGCCAGCCCGCGCCCTGTGGCTTGCTGCACCTCCCACGCACGCTGGACGCGCATGGGGTTATAAAGATCGATGCGGCGCGCCGTCTCTGCGTCAAGCGCGTCGATCATCGCCGCGCGGCTCATGGTGTTGCCCGCGGCGCGTACCGCGTCAGGGGTCGGGGGAATGTCCACCAGCCCCCTGGTCAGCGCCGCGAAATAAAGGCCCGTGCCACCGACAATGATCGGGCGTGCGGGCTGGCGCAGCACCTCGGTTACCTCGCGCAGCCAGTGGCCGACCGAATAGGGGTCGTGCGCCGCGACATGGCCATACAGCAGATGCGGTGCCAAGGCCTCTTCCTCGGCCGGGGGGCGGGCCGAGATCACGCGCCAGCAGCCGTAGACCTGACTGGCATCTGCATTCACAATCACCCCGCCCTGAGCCTGCGCAATCGCCAGCGCCAGCGCCGATTTGCCCGACGCTGTGGGCCCCGCAATCAGGACAGGCGCGGCAGGGTCGATAGAGGAAACCACGTCAGAGACGCGGGACAGCGGGGCATCTGGCATTTCTTTGCGTGAACCTCTGACGGAGCATTGAATGTTTGCGCTATTTGCGACATTTTACGGCGCAATGAAAACCCCTCCCACACCCTGAAAGGTGCGCCCATGCCCGAGAGCCAGTCAAAAGTAACATTCAACCGGGTCATGCTGAAGATTTCAGGCGAAGCATTGATGGGCGATCAGGGGTTCGGGCTGAACCCGCCAACCGTGCAACGCATCGCGAACGAGGTCAAATCGGTGCATGATCTTGGCGTCGAAATCTGCATGGTCATCGGGGGCGGCAATATCTTCCGCGGGCTGCAAGGGTCGGCTCAGGGGATGGAACGCACCACCGCCGATTATATGGGGATGCTGGCCACCGTGATGAACGCGCTGGCGATGCAATCCGCGCTGGAGGAACTGGGCATTCACACGCGGGTGATTTCCGCGATCACGATGAACGAGGTCGCCGAACCCTACATCCGCCGCCGCGCCGTGCGCCACCTTGAGAAAAAGCGCGTGTGCATCTTTGCCGCGGGCACCGGCAACCCCTATTTCACCACCGATACCGCCGCGACGCTGCGCGCCAATGAAATGGCCTGCGAAGCGATCTTCAAGGGCACCAAGGTCGATGGTGTCTATGACAAAGACCCCGCCAAATTCGACGATGCGGTCCGCTATGATGCCGTCAGCTATGACGATGTGCTGCAAAAGCGCTTGGGGGTCATGGATGCCTCTGCCATCGCCTTGGCGCGCGACAACAACCTGCCGATCATCGTCTTCTCTCTGGACGAGCCGGGCGGCTTCAAGGGGATTCTCGCGGGCGAGGGCACATACACACGGGTTCAGGGCTAGGCCCCAACCTACGATAGATGCGGGGCTCCCTATACAAGGGGGGCTTGATCGCGTTATATCGGTTCAAATCTAGATAGTTACAAAACCACCGGGGACATCATGTCAGACGATTTTATGCTGGACACAGACGATCTTGAGCGGCGCATGAACGGCGCAATCGCATCGCTGCGCACCGAATTTGCCTCTTTGCGCACAGGCCGCGCGTCCGCCTCTATGCTGGAGCCTGTGATGGTCGACGCCTATGGCAGCAGCACGCCGATCAACCAGGTGGGCACCGTCAACGTGCCCGAGCCACGCATGGTCACCATCAACGTTTGGGACAAGGCGCTGGTCGGCAAGGTCGAAAAGGCGATCCGTGAATCCGGTCTGGGCATAAACCCTCAGTTGAACGGCACGATCATCATGCTGCCGATCCCCGAGCTGAACGAGGAACGCCGGACCCAGCTGACCAAGGTCGCGGGGCAATATGCCGAAAGCGCCCGTGTATCGATCCGCAACGTGCGCCGCGACGGTATGGACCAGATCAAGAAAGCCAAGGCCGACGGCATGTCGGAAGACGATCAGAAAGTCTGGGAGGGTGAGGTTCAGGACATGACCAACAAGTTCATCGCCCAGATCGACGAGCAGCTTGAAAGCAAACAAGCCGAGATCATGCAGGTTTAAGTACCTTATTCGATGCGCGCGACCCCAAGGTCCGCGCATCGGCCTGCAGTTCGATAAGGATAGACGATGCCTGCTGCGACCGACCAGACCTTCCAGCTTGTCCCAGGGGCACCGCGCCATGTTGCGATCATCATGGACGGAAACGGCCGTTGGGCGACCCAGCGGGGGCGTCCGCGTCTGTTCGGGCATCATGCCGGTGCCAAGCGTGTGCGCGAAATCGTCGAGGCATGCCCCGATTTCGGCGTCGAGTATCTGACGATCTTTGCCTTCTCGACCGAGAACTGGAAACGTACTCAGGTCGAGGTGGCGGGGCTCATGAGCCTGTTCCGCCGCTATATCACCAAAGAGACCAAGGCACTGAAAGCCAAGGGCGTGCGCGTCCGGTTTATCGGTGACCGTGTCCGGCTGGATGCGAAACTGGTCAAGCTGATGAATGTGCTAGAGGCAGAGACGGCGGAAAACACCCGTACCCATCTGACGATTGCGCTGAACTACGGCGGTCGCGACGAGGTCGCGCGCGCGACGCAGCGGCTGGCGCAGGACGTTGCAGCGGGTCTGCTCAGCCCTGAGGACGTCGACGAAGAGACCCTGCCGCGCTATCTGGATACCCATGTTCTGCCGGACCCCGATCTGGTGATCCGCACCAGTGGCGAGGCGCGGATATCGAACTTTCTGCTGTGGCAATCAGCCTATGCCGAATATGAATTCATTGATACGCTCTGGCCCGACTTCACCAAGGCCGAGTTTGGCAATCTTTGTGCGGCCTTTGGCAATCGCGACCGGCGCTTTGGTGCCGTGTCCTCCTGATCGTACGACGAAAGGAAAGCACTATGACACCTTCTTCGGAACGCTGGTCCGACCTCACGGCGCGCGTCGGTTCGGCGCTGGCGATGATTGTGGTTGGTCTGGGCGGGATCTATCTGGGCGGGCCCGTGTTCCACGTTCTCGTCGCGATCATTTGCGGCGTCATGGCGTGGGAACTGGTGGGGATGTTGAACCCGTCAAACCGCAGCGCACGGAGGCAGATGGGCTTGCTGGTGGGCGCGGCGACGCTCGCCGCGATCTACCTGCCCGTGGGCTTTGCCCTGCCGGTGCTGCTGGCCCCCGCTTTGGTGGGCTTTGGCCAGTTGGAAAAGCACCGCACCATATTCATGTGTTTCACCGTGATGATCATGCTGGCCGGTTTCGGGCTGACGCAGGTGCGCGATGATTTCGGCTTTGGCTGGCTGATGTGGTTGGTGCTGGTTGTGGTGATCACCGATGTCGTTGGCTATTTCGCCGGACGTGCCATCGGTGGGCCGAAGTTCTGGCCCAAGGTCAGCCCCAAGAAAACATGGTCCGGCACGGCGGCGGGCTGGATCGGGGCCGCGGCTGTCGGTTTCCTGTTCTCGATCAACACCGGTGTAGGCTTGCAGCTGGTCGGTGTCTCTGTCGCCATGTCGATGGCGTCGCAGATGGGTGATATGGCAGAATCCGGGATGAAGCGTCGCTTGGGGGTCAAGGACAGCTCTAACCTGATCCCCGGTCATGGCGGCTTGCTGGATCGGTTCGACGGTATGCTGGGAGCAGCGCTGTTCCTGCTGATCATTGGTCGTTTCCTGACCATCACCCCCGCGCTAAGCTGATCCCAACCCTATGAAGAAAATCAGTATTTTCGGGGCCACGGGCTCTATCGGGCAGAACACTATTGATCTGATCGCGCGCGCACCCGACGCCTATGATGTCGTCGCGCTGACCGGTGCCAGCAATATAGCGCAGCTGGCGGAAGATGCGCAGCGGTTGAACGCGCAGCTTGCCGTCACGGCCCATGAGCACCTGCTGGACGACCTGCGCGACGCGCTATCGGGCACGGGCGTGGAGGCCGCCGCCGGACCCCAAGCCATCAACGAAGCCGCCGCACGCCCTGCCGATTGGGTCATGTCCGCCATCATCGGCGCCGCGGGTCTGGCACCGGGGGTGGAGGCGTTGAAGCAAGGGGCGACGCTGGCTCTTGCCAATAAGGAGTCGCTGGTCTGCGCCGGTCAGCTGATGCTGGACACCGCCGCGGCACATAGGGCCACCATGCTGCCGGTCGATAGCGAACATTCCGCCGTGTTTCAGGCTCTGATCGGCGAGGATATCTCGGCGGTGGAACGGATCATCATCACTGCCAGCGGCGGGGCGTTTCGCGATTGGCCGCTGGAAAAGCTCGCCGATGCCACGCTAGAGCAGGCGTCGAGCCATCCGAACTGGGACATGGGCCAGCGCATCACCATCGACAGCGCGTCGATGTTCAACAAGGCGATGGAAGTAATCGAAACGCGCGAATATTTTCGCGTGAACCCCGACCAGATCGAAGTGTTGGTGCATCCGCAATCTATGATCCACGCGCTGGTGGGGTTCAATGACGGTGCCTTGATGGCGCATATCGGCCCGCCCGACATGCGCCACGCCATCGGCTTTGCCCTGCATCACCCCAACCGAACGCATTTGCCGGTAGAGCGGCTGGATCTGGCAAAGATCAGCAGCTTTGATTTCCGCGCCCCCGATGACATCCGTTGGCCCGCCCTGCGCCTCGCGGGCGAGGTGATGGCGCGTGGTGGCATGGCCGGTGCGGTGTTCAATGCCGCCAAAGAGGTCGCGCTTGACGGGTTTATCGGCGGCAAGCTGCGCTTTCCCCAGATGGCCGAGATCGTCGAAGACACGATGGAAGCGCTTTTCCCTGACAATGGGGTGATCGATGCGGCCATCACACTTGATAACGTCGCACAGGTGGACCATCTGGCAAGGCAGGCCGCATGGGCCGCAATAACAAAGAGGGCAGGGTAGAGTTTTGGATATTATGGCATTAATCCCGCAGTTTGGCGGGCTGATCTGGACGCTTCTGGCTTTTGTGATTGCCCTGTCGGTGATCGTCGCGATCCATGAATACGGTCATTATATCGTCGGACGCTGGTCCGGCATCCATGCCGATGTCTTCTCTCTCGGGTTTGGCCCTGTGATCTACAGCCGCTACGACAAACGCGGCACCAAGTGGCAGATCGCGGCGCTGCCCTTTGGCGGCTACGTAAAATTCGCGGGCGATGCGGATGCGGCCTCGGGCAAGGATGTGGCCGCGATGGAAGCGGCCGAGGCGGACCCGAAGCGGTTGCGTGCCACCATGCATGGGGCGCCGCTATGGGCGCGTGCGGCCACAGTCGCTGCGGGGCCGGTGTTCAACTTTGCCCTGTCCATTCTGGTCTTCGCGGCCATCGGCCTGTCGGTCGGCGTTCCGCGTGACCCGATGACCGTCGGGGAAATGCACCCGCTGCCGTTTGAACAGAATGAACTGGTGGAAGGGGACGAGATCGTCTCTATCGGCGGGGTGACCCTGCCGCCGGTGTCCGATGCCACCGCCTATGCCGATGCTTTCGCCAGTATTCCGCTGGACCAACCGCTGCCCTATGAGGTGAACCGTGGCGGGGACGTCGTGACCGTGGATGGGCCTTACGTCATGCCATCGCTGGTCAAGCAGGTGATGCCGCAATCGGCGGCCTATGAGGCCGGTCTGAAAAGCGGCGATGTGATCACCTCGGTTGACGGGGCAGAGATTTTCGCCTTCCGCCAGTTGAAGACCGCTGTTGAAGCGTCTGAAGGCACACCGCTTGAACTTGATATCTGGCGCGACGGGCAAATGCTGGACATCACCCTGCGCCCCAAAGTGACGGACGAACCGCAGCCAGACGGCAGCTTCAAGTCGCAGATGCGCATTGGCATCGTGGGCGGCACCGCCTTTGACACCGCCACGACGAACCCTGGCGTACTGACAGCGCTTTGGGGTGGGGTAGAGAACACAGGCCGGATCATCAGCGGGTCGCTGTCGGGTCTCAAGCATATGATCGTCGGCAATATCAGCACCTGTAACCTGAGCGGTCCGGTGGGGATCGCGCAAACCTCTGGCGCGATGGCGTCGCAGGGTGCGCAAAGCTTCATCTATTTTATCGCGGTGCTGTCGACGGCGGTCGGTCTGCTGAACCTCTTCCCGATTCCGGCGCTGGATGGCGGGCATCTGGTGTTCTACGCATATGAGGCCGTGACCGGCAAACCACCCAGCGATGGCGCGCTGCGCATCCTGATGACCATTGGTCTGACCTTGGTACTGGGGTTAATGGTCTTTGCCTTGGGTAACGATTTATTCTGCCCTTAGGCGATATTTTGCCGCCTAAAAGGGGGTAAAAAGTTACAAAAGTCTTATTGCTGCCTTAATTGGTCAAACGAGCGCCGCAATCGCCTGCGATAGTCGATCCAAGTTACAAAGGATACGAGTATGCAGACGTTCAAGACAAGTTATCGCGGTTTGAGCCTTTTGGTTGATCTGAACTGGGACCGCGCTTTGTACTTCGGCTTCCTGATCATCGCGCTGACCGCCGGCGCGTGGATCGGCGCATAACGCCGCTCTCTCTCCCTACCCAAGTGCCCTCCCGCACTCTATCGTGATCCAACTGGCCGTCATACACACTATATAGGTGTATGGCGGTCTCTTCGTTTTGACAAAGGCCGCTAACCTGTCTAGTCAGGACGAAAGAGTTTTTTGACAGCGGGTAGGGCAAATGATGCACAACGACAGGTGGAATAAGCCCACCGAAACAGCGGTTTTCACTCCTTTTGCGAAATCCTTGCGCAGCGCTTCTTTTTGCGTAATGTTATCAGTCGCTTGGCTGGTGCCAGCGCCACATGCTGACGCGCAAAGCTATCAGTTCAACACAGTTCAGATCGACGGCAACGAACGGATCGGCGACAGCGCCATCCTAAGCCGCGCAGGAATCGCGCGTGGTCGGGCGATCAGCGCGGGCGAATTGAACGATGCTTACCAGAACCTTCAGGCGTCCGGCCTGTTTGAAAGCGTAGCACTTGAACCGCGCGGCGGGACATTGGTGATCACGGTCGTAGAATTCCCCACGATCAACCGCATCAGCTTTGAAGGCAACGCGCGCATCGACGACGAAGCGCTGGCTTCGGTCGTTGATTCAGACGAACGCCGCGTCTTTAACCCGACCCAAGCCGAAAAAGACGCCAATGCCATCGCGCAGGCCTATAGCAACGACGGCCGTATCGCCGCCCGCGTCCAGCCCAAGGTCATCCGCCGCGACCAGAACCGCGTTGATCTGGTGTTTGAAGTCTTCGAAGGCGACAACGTCGAGATTGAACGCCTGAGCTTTGTCGGCAACCGCCAATATTCGGACCGTCGTCTGCGCCGCGTGCTGGGGACCAAGCAAGCGGGCCTGTTCCGCCGTCTGATCAAACGCGACACTTTTGTGCCCGAACGCATCGAGGCCGACCAGCAGATGCTGCGCGATTTCTACCTGTCGCGCGGCTATGTCGACATGCGCATTTCGGCGGCGAACGCTCAGCTGACCGAAGAACGCGACGGCTATTTTGTGCAGTTTAACGTGCAAGAGGGGCAACAGTTCAAGTTCGGCGAACTGACCGTGACCTCGACCATCAACGGGGTGAACGCTGACGATTATCGTGGCGTGATCAAGACCAAATCCGGTGCCGTCTATTCACCGTCGCTGGTCGAGACGGATATCGCTCGGATGGAACGCAAAGCCATCCGTGACGGCGTTGATTTTCTGCGGGTAGAACCGGTTGTCACGCGCAATGATCGCGACCTGACGCTGAACGTCGAATATCGTATCTCTCGTGGTCCACGTGTCTTTGTCGAACGGATCGACATCGAAGGGAACACCACCACGCTTGACCGCGTTGTGCGCCGCCAGTTCGACAGCGTAGAGGGTGACCCGTTCAACCCGCGCGAGATCCGTGAAAGCGCCGAGCGTATCCGCGCCCTTGGTTATTTTGAAAGCGCCGAAGTCAACGCCCGCGAGGGGTCTTCCCCCGAGCAGGTCGTCGTAGACGTGAATGTTGTGGAACAGCCGACAGGCTCGCTCAACTTCGGTGGGTCGTTCTCGTCCAGTGACGGGATCGGCGTCGCGGTCAGCTTTGCCGAGGATAACTTCCTGGGACGCGGCCAGAAGCTCAAGCTGACCGTCAGCACGGCTGAAGATGCACAGCGCTATGGCTTCAACTTTATCGAGCCGAGCCTCTTGGGGCGTGATGTGGCGTTCGGCCTGAACCTCGATTATGCCGAAACAAGCTCGTCCTATAACTCCTTCGACACCGAACGTATCGTCTTCCAGCCGACCCTGTCGTTCCCTGTCAGCGAAAACGGGCGGTTGAGCCTCAACTATACCTATGACGATCTTGAGATGTCAGAGCGGGACGATACCACAACCGGTTTCGTCGTTGCTAATGACATCGCCGCGGGCCGTCAGGTGACCTCTTCGATCGGGTATAACTACAGCTACGACACCCGCCGCGCCGGTCTGGACCCGACATCGGGTGTGCTGCTGCAATTCGGGCAGGATTTCGCAGGTCTAGGGGGCGACACCAAGTTCGTGAAAACCACCGCCAAAGCCATCGGTGAAAAGCGTATCTTCAACGAGGAAGTTACCCTGCGTGCCACCTTGCAAGGTGGGGCATTGGCTTGGAGCGAGGGCAACAACCGCGTTTCCGACCGCTTCTTGATCGGCCCGTCGATCATGCGCGGCTTTGAAACCGGCGGGATCGGCCCGCGCGATCAAAGCAACGGGTCTGACGACTCCCTTGGGGGTAACCTCTTTGTGGTGGGTAGTCTTGAGGCGGAATTCCCGCTTGGCCTGCCCGAAGAATACGGCATCAGCGGCGGCGTCTTCTATGATGTCGGCAACGTCTGGAACCTCGACGATGTAGAGATCCCTACGGGCTCGTCTATCGTTGGTGAATCCGGTTCGTTCCGCCACGTGATCGGTGTATCGCTCTTCTGGGATACGCCGGTTGGTCCTTTGCAGTTCAACGTCTCTAAAGCGTTGAAAAAAGAGGACTACGACGAAGAACAGAAGTTCGAAGTGACCCTGCGGACCGATTTCTGAGGCCGTTATGAAACTGCGGGCACTCTTGATTTGCCTTCTGCCGGTACTGCCCCTCGCGGCGGTGCCGGTTTTTGCACAACAGCAGTCTGAACGGCGCGTGGTGCAAAGCCCGATCCTGACCATCGATTCAGATCGTGTGTTCAATGAAAGCGCCTTTGGTCTGCGGGTGGCGGATGACGTGGAAACCCAAAGCGCTGAAATCTCTGCCGAAAACCGTCTGATTGAAGCGGATTTGAAGGCCGAAGAGCGCAAGCTCACCGATCAACGTAGCAAGCTCAGCCCCGATGCCTTCAGCGGGCTGGCGGATGCCTTTGACGAAAAGGTGCAGAAAACCCGCGCGGCGCAAGCGGCAAAGGGGCGGGCGTTGAACGAATTGGTCGAGAAAGAGCGCCAGGTGTTTCTGGCCGCTGCGGGCCCTGTGTTGGAACAGATGATGCGTGAAGCCGGGGCGGCTGTGATCCTTGAACGCCGGTCGGTCTTCGTCAGCGCCAACGCCATCGACATCACCGACGAAGCCATCGAGCGGCTTGACGCGTCGGTCGGCAGCGGCAAGAACTGATCCCCCCGCTTGCCCATGGCGGCCAGAATTGGTAGCCAGCATACAGCTTTTAACAGACAGGACATGCAATGACTGACACCCTGCCAAGTGCCGATATCCAGATGATCCAGCGGATCATTCCGCACCGCTATCCCTTTTTGCTGGTCGATAAAGTGGTCGATATCCAGGGCACGCAAAGCGCTGTCGGGATCAAGAATGTCACGATGAACGAACCGCATTTTCAGGGGCATTTCCCCGGCATGCCGATTATGCCCGGCGTCACCATCGTAGAGGCGATGGCGCAGACCGCTGCGGTGATGGTCGGTGTCACGCTGGAAATGGCGGATAAGGACATGAAGGTCTATTTCATGGCCATCGACAAATGCAAATTCCGCCGCAAGGTCGTTCCCGGTGACGTCGTCCGGATGGAGCTGAACACCCTGCGCGGCAAACCCGGCGGCAAAGTCTGGAAATTCGGTGGCGTCGCGTCGGTCGAGGGCGAAATGGCGGCCGAGGTTGAATTCACTGCGATGATGGACCTGTCCTGATGGGCAACATCCACCCAAGCGCCGTGATCGAGGAAGGGGCGCAGATCGCGGCCTCTGCCAAGGTCGGTCCGTTCTGCGTCATCGGCCCTCGGGTCGTGCTGCATGACAACGTTGAGGTGAAGTCCCACGCGATCGTTACCGGCGACACCGAAGTCGGCGAAGGCACGGTGATCTTTTCCTTCGCGGTTATCGGTGAAATCCCCCAAGACCTTAAGTTCAGAGGGGAATCCAGCCGCCTCGAGATCGGCAAACGCAACCGTATCCGCGAACATGTCACCATGAACGGCGGCACCGAAGGCGGTGGCGGCGTGACCAGGATTGGCGATGACGGGCTGTTTATGGCGGGCTGCCACATCGCCCATGATGCGATCCTTGGCGATCGGGTGATTGTTGTGAACAACGCCGCCGTCGCGGGTCACTGCATCATCGAAGACGATGTTCTGATCGGCGGGCTGGCCGGTATCCACCAATTCGTGCGTATCGGTCGCGGGGCCATCATCGGCGCTGTGACGATGGTGACGAATGACGTGATCCCCTACGGTCTGGTGCAAGCGCCCCGTGGAGTCTTGGACGGGCTTAACCTTGTCGGGCTCAAGCGTCGCGGTGTCACCCGCGCCGACATTACGGCCCTTCGCGCGGCTTTCCAGATGCTGGCGCAGGGCGAGGGGACATTCCACGACCGCGCCCGTCGTTTGGGCGAGGAAACCGGCAGCGATTACGTCCGCGAGATCGTCGATTTCGTGCTGGCCGACACGGGCCGTCACTTTCTGACACCGGGTTGATGCTGGCGCTGATCGCAGGGGGCGGCGGACTGCCTCAACGGGTGGCCGGCGCGCTGGTCGATGCGCCTTTGATCTGCGCCTACGAGGGGACGACACCGGTCGGGCTGGTGCCGGATCTGGTGTTCCGACTTGAGACGCTTGGCACTTTGCTGGCCGAGCTGACTGCGCGCGGCGTGACGCAGGTGTGTTTCTGCGGTGCCGTTGCAAGGCCGTCCTTCGATCCGTCCAAACTGGATGCGGCAACGCTGCCCTTGGTGCCGGTCTTCCAGAAAGCCCTTGCGGCGGGGGACGACGGTGCCTTGCGCGCCTTGGTCGATATTTTCCAAACAGCGGGGCTGACCGTCGTTGCCGCACATCACCTCGCGCCCGACTTGATGGCGCGCGGAGGCGTGCTTAGCCAGCGTCAGCCTGATGCGCAGATGCGCGATGACGCCGCGCGCGGTGCTGCGCTGGTGCGCTGCCTTGCCTCGATGGATGTGGGGCAATGCTGCGTCGTCGGGCAGGGGCAGGTCATGGGGGTCGAGGCGATTGGCGGCACGGATCACTTGCTGTCGACCCTGCCTGATCGTGCGCGCTCGGCCAGCGCGGTGCTGTTTAAAGGTCCGAAACCGGGCCAAAGCCATCTTGTCGATATGCCCACCATCGGGCCTGACACATTGCGCCGCGCCCAAGAGGCAGGGCTGGCGGGTGTCGTGATAGAGGCGGGGTCTGTCATTCTTCTGGAACCAGACGCCTGCGTCGCCTTGGCAGATGAACTAGACCTCGTGCTATGGGCAAGGGCCGCGACATGAAGGTGTTCATCATCGCGGGCGAACCTTCGGGTGACCGATTGGGGGGCGCGCTGATGGCAGGGCTGAAATCCCTGCGCCCCGACATCACCTTTGACGGGATCGGCGGGACGGATATGGCAGCCGAGGGGCTGAGCAGCCGTTTTGATATGTCCGAACTGTCTGTCATGGGCATCGCCGAGATCCTGCCGAAATATAAATTCCTGATGGCGCGGATCAACGAGACGGCGCAGGCCGTCATTGACGCCAAGCCCGATGTGATGATCACCATCGACAGCCCCGATTTCTCGCTTCGCGTGGCCAAGCGGGTCAAGGCGGCGTCGGATATTCGCACGGTGCATTATGTCGCGCCCACGGTCTGGGCCTGGCGTCCCGGGCGCGCGAAAAAGATGGCGCGGTATATCGATCATGTGCTTGCGCTTTTCCCCTTCGAGCCGCCCCTGATGGAGGCCGAGGGCATGGCCTGCGATTTCGTCGGCCATCCCGTGGTCGGAGAGAAGATCGCCACACACCGCGAAGCCGCTGCCTTTCGTCAAGCGCATGAGATCGGCGATGCGCCCCTGATGCTGGTGCTGCCCGGATCGCGGCGGTCTGAGGTGGCGCGTCTGTCGGATGTTTTCGGCGATGCGGTGGCCCGTTTTGCGCAGACACATCCTGATCTGCGCGTGGTCATTCCCGCCGCCGGTCCTGTGGCAGATGTGGTGATTGCGCAGACCCAAGGTTGGACGGTGCGCCCCATCGTGCTGGACCCGCGTGCAGGCAGCAGGGAGGAAGGTGCCGCAATGAAACGGGCGGCTTTTGCCGCCGCGGACGTGGCACTTGCGGCCTCTGGCACCGTGTCGCTAGAACTGGCCGCCGCATCGCTGCCGATGGTGATCGCCTACCGGATGAACTGGCTCAGCTTCCGTCTGATCAAGGCGATGGCGCTGATTGATACGGTGACTTTGGTGAACCTTGTGTCCGACACACGCGTCGTGCCGGAGTTTCTGGGCCCCGATTGCACCGCCGATAAGATCGCTGGCGGTTTGGCGCATGTCTTTGCGCATCCCGAGGATCAGAAAGACGCGATGGCGCTGACGATGGAGCGGCTCGGCAAGGGGGGCGAGAGCCCGGGCCTGCGCGCGGCGCGGGCGGTATTGGCAAAGCTATAGGTCTAGAGACTGGCTATAGAGTAAAATGAGGGGCGCTGCCCCTCAAACTCACGACCCTATATGAGGGGCGCTGCCCCTCAAACTCCCCGGGATTTCAAACCATTTGGAAGGGGTTAGCCTTTGTGGATCCAGCCGCCGCCGAAGATGCGGGTGCTTTCGGGGTCGTAGAAGACGCAAGCCTGACCCGGCGAGATCCCTTCCTCGGGGGTGAGCAGCTCTACCGTGGCTTCGGTATCCGAGATCGGACGCAGGATCGCGTCTGTCGGAGGGCGTGTAGAGCGTACGCGCACAGCAATGGGCCATTCGCTTTGCGACATGAGCGGGGTGTCACCAAGCCAGTTAATCTCTTTCACGGGCACGGTACGGGTGGCCAGCATCGATTTAGGCCCCACGACGACCTGCGCGTTATCCGCATCAAGTTTCACCACATAGAGCGGGTCGGCCAAGCCGCCGATGCCAAGGCCACGGCGCTGCCCGATGGTGTAGTTGATCACCCCGTCATGCTGCGCCAGCACATTGCCGTCGGTGTCGACGATATTGCCGGGGTTGGCGGCTTCGGGGCGCAGTTTGCGGATCACCGAGGCGTAGTCGCCATTCGGCACAAAGCAGATATCCTGACTGTCGGGCTTGTCCGCCACGCTCAGCCCGTATTTCGCCGCCAGCGCCCGCGTGTCGTTTTTGGACGGCAGGTGGCCAAGGGGGAAACGCAGATAGTCCAGTTGTTCGGGCGTGGTCGAGAACAGAAAGTAGCTTTGATCACGATTGGCATCGGCGGCGCAATGCAGTTCGGCCCCGTCGGGGCCCATCTTGCGCTGGATATAGTGACCGGTCGCCATGCAATCGGCATCCAGATCCTTGGCCGTTTCCAGCAGATCCTTGAACTTCACCCGTTCGTTGCAGCGGATGCAGGGCACGGGCGTGGCCCCGCCTAGATAGCTATCGGCGAATTCGTCAATCACGGCGTCCTTGAACACGTTTTCATAATCCAAAACGTAATGCGGGAACCCCATGGATTCCGCGACACGCCGCGCATCATGGATATCGATGCCCGCACAGCAGGCCCCTTTGCGCGCCAGTGCCGCACCGTGGTCGTACAGCTGCAGGGTGACGCCGACGACGTCATAGCCTTCCTCGGCCAGCATGGCGGCGACCACGGAACTGTCGACACCGCCCGACATCGCCACAACGACGCGGGTGTCGGCAGGTGCTTTGGCAAAGCCCAACGAATTGAGCGGCGGGGTGCGATCAAGCGGCATGAGAATACTCCGGGAGGTTTGAGGCTTAATATAGGAAAATTAGCGGTACTCTCAAGGGGCGACTTCACGGGTCGTTAACATGCGGCGACCTAGCCTGCACCGGATCAAGAACGGGCCGTGAACAGTGGGCGCGTCTTATGTGTAAGGGGTGAAAAGGGGAAAACGTGTGTATTTGAAAAAGGTCGAACGACCCAGGGCGGTGACCTTGCCCGACGGGTCCAGCTTTAGCCTTGCGGATCTGCCGGATCGCAATACCCGCCGGTGGGTCGCATCGCGCAAGGCTGCGGTGGTGCGCGGCGTGTTATACGGGCTGATCTCTGAGGCGGAGGCGGAAGAACGCTATGGCGTGGGTCGGGCAGAATTTGTTGAATGGGTGCGCGCTGTCTCTGAACATGGGGAGGCGGCTTTGCGGGCCACAGCGCTACAAAAGTATAGACAACTTTAAGTTGCTCGCCTAACAAGTTGAGCACTATTAACGAGTGGTTAAACTATTTTGTTCACGGTGCCTTTTATACCAAATCCATTTGAGCGGAGTGAGACACATGCGAATTTTGTTGGTCGAAGATGACCCAACCACCTCCAAAAGCATCGAACTGATGCTGACCCATGCCAATCTGAACACCTATACCACCGATTTGGGGGAAGAGGGCATCGATCTGGCAAAGCTCTATGACTACGATCTGATCCTGCTGGATCTGGATCTGCCGGATATGAACGGGCATGACGTCTTGCGCCAATTACGGCTGAGCAAGATCCAGACGCCGATCCTGATCCTCTCCGGCTCTGACGACACAGAAAACAAGATCAAGGGGTTCGGCTTTGGTGCTGATGACTATCTGACCAAACCTTTCCACCGCGAAGAACTGGTGGCGCGCATCCATGCGATCATCCGGCGGTCCAAGGGCCATTCGCAATCGGTGATCAACGTCGGGCGCGTGTCGGTCAATCTGGACGCCAAGTCGGTGACGGTGGGGGATAAGCCCGTGCATCTGACCGGCAAGGAATACCAGATGTTCGAACTGCTGAGCCTGCGCAAAGGGTCGACCCTGACGAAAGAGATGTTTCTGAACCATCTTTATGGCGGCATGGATGAACCCGAGCTCAAGATTATCGATGTTTTCATCTGCAAATTGCGTAAAAAGCTTAGCAATGCCACGGGTGGCGAGAATTACATCGAGACGGTCTGGGGCAGGGGATATGTGCTGCGCGATCCGGCCACCATGGGCTACCCCGAACAGGAAAGATTGGCCGTCGGCGGCTAGCCACAAAGGAGAGGGAAATATTCTAGACGCGGGGGAGTTCCCTGCGTATCTAGACCCCAGTTGAAACAGCAGGCTGGGGCTTACCGTGACTGATAAAACCGCACTTCAGGAGCTTTCCGAAGAGGAGGCCAAAGCCGAATTGGCGCGGTTGGCTGACCTGTTGGGGCGGGCGAATGCGGCCTATCACACGCAGGACGCGCCCGACCTATCGGACGCGGAATATGATCGCCTGAAACGTCGCAATCAGGCGATTGAGGAACGGTTTCCCGGCCTCAAACGCGCTGACAGCCCCAGCGACAAGGTTGGTGCCGCGCCGGCGGAAGGGTTCGGCAAGGTCCGGCATGACGTGGCGATGCTGTCCTTGGGCAATGCGTTCGAGGATGAGGATGTTGTCGATTTCGATGCGCGCATCCGCAAGTATCTGGGGCTCCCAGTCGGGACGCCGCTGGCCTTCACCGCAGAGCCCAAGATTGACGGGCTGTCGCTGTCGCTGCGCTATGAAAACGGGGATCTGGTACAGGCCGCGACCCGTGGGGATGGTGCCGTCGGGGAAAACGTCACCGCCAATGCGCGCACGATTGATACCATTCCGACACGGATCAAGGGCGCACCGGCGCTGCTTGAGGTGCGCGGCGAAGTCTATATGCGCCACGACGACTTTGATGCGCTGAACGCCCGACAGACGGCCAATGGCGGCAAGACCTTTGCCAACCCGCGCAACGCCGCCGCCGGATCCTTGCGCCAGTTGGATGCCGAGATTACCCGCGCAAGGCCGCTGGCGTTTTTCGCCTATGCCTGGGGGGCCTTGTCCGCGCCACTGGCCGAAACGCAGTTTCAGGCGATAGAGCGGCTTAAGGCATTCGGGTTTGACACCAACCCGTTGACGACGCTCTGCGATGGCCCGCAAGAGATGATCGCGCATTACCGTAAGATCGAAGAGCAACGCGCGACGCTTGGCTATGACATCGACGGCGTCGTCTACAAGGTGAACGATCTGGCGTTGCAAGACCGGCTTGGCTTTCGCTCCACCACCCCCCGTTGGGCAATTGCGCATAAATTCCCTGCAGAACTGGCCTGGACCCGGCTGGAGGATATCACCATTCAGGTCGGCCGCACCGGCGCGCTGTCGCCGGTGGCGCGGTTGCATCCGGTGACCGTGGGGGGCGTCGTTGTCTCGAATGCGACGCTCCATAACGAGGATTATATCAAAGGGCTCGACAGTAAGGGGGCCCGTATCCGCGAGGGTAAGGATATCCGCGTCGGCGACTGGGTGCAGGTCTACCGTGCGGGGGACGTGATCCCCAAGATCGCGGATGTGGACCTTGGCAAGCGACCCGAGGACGCCGAAGCCTATATCTATCCAACGACCTGCCCGGAATGTGGCAGCGATGCCATCCGCGAGGAAGGTGATGCGGTGCGTCGCTGTACGGGTGGTTTGATCTGCCCTGCGCAAGCCGTTGAAAAGCTGAAACATTTCGTGTCACGCGCGGCTTTTGATATTGACGGTCTGGGCGCGAAACAGGTCGAACAATTCTATGCCGATGACTGGATCGCGGAACCGGCGGATATCTTCACGCTCAAGGCCCGCTATGGCAGCGGCATGCAGCAGCTCAAGAACCGCGAAGGCTGGGGCGAGAAATCTGCCGATAAACTGTTTCAGGCCATTGAGGATAAACGCAAAATCCCCCTGTCGCGGCTGATCTTTGCGCTTGGCATCCGCCATGTGGGCGAAGCGGCGTCGAACCTGATCGCGCAGCATTACGGCAGCTGGACCGCGTTCGAGGCTGCAATGGGCCATGCAAAATCCGGGGTTGGCCCCGCCTGGGACGATCTGATCGGAGTGGACGGCGTCGGTCAGGTCATGGCGCAAAGCCTGGTGAGCACCTTTGCCCAAGAGGCCGAGCGTGCCTCGATCGACCGGCTGGTGGCGGAACTGTCGGTGCAGGATGTGGCGCGCCCCGATACCGAAGGCTCCCCTGTGGCAGGAAAAACCGTAGTCTTCACCGGCACGCTTGAAAAAATGACCCGCGCCGAGGCGAAGGCGCGCGCCGAACGTTTGGGGGCCAAGGTCTCTGGCTCGGTCAGTGCGAAAACCGATATTCTGGTCGCGGGGCCGGGGGCTGGCTCCAAGGCCAAGAAAGCGGCAGATCTGGGCATTCAGACATTGGACGAGGACGGCTGGCTTGCGCTGATCGACGGCGCATGACCGGCCGGCCCGAGGCGCTTTTCCCCCTCTTTGCCAAGCTCGAAACGCTGGAAGGGGTCGGGCCGAAAACCGCGCAGAACTTTGCCCAGCTGGGGGTGATGGCCCCGCGTGACCTGTTGTTTACGCTGCCGTATTCCGGCATCGACCGACGGCTGCAGCCCAGTGTCAAGGATGCGATCCTGCCCGCCACTGTCACCGTGGCGGTCACCGTTGGCGCGCATCGGGCCCCTGCAAACAAGGGCGGGGCCTACCGTATTCATGTCGAAGACAGCGCCACGGCCTTTCAGCTGGTCTTCTTTCACGCGCGCGGGGATTACTGGAAACGACAGATGCCCGAAGGGTCACGGCGCGTGGTGTCGGGGCGGGTAGAGCTTTTTGACGGCATCCCCCAGATGGTGCACCCGGATTTCGTCGTGCCCGAGGCCGAGGCGGGCGATATTCCGACGTTTGAACCGGTCTATCCGCTGACCAGCGGGATCACGCAAAAGCTGATGTATAAGGCCACGCGGGCCGCATTGTCGCGGGTGCCAGAGGTCGGCGAATGGATTGATCCTAATCAGAAAAACCAAGAGAACTGGCCAGATTTTCCAGATGCGCTGCAACAGGCGCATGCCCCGAACGACATGGCTGACCTTTCTGCCGCGGCGCCAGCGCGGGCGCGGCTGGCCTATGATGAATTGCTCGCCCATCAACTGACGCTTGCCCTTGCGCGCGCCAAGGACCGGCGGAAGGCGGGTCGCAAGACGGTTGGGGATGGCCACCTGCAGCAGCGCGTGCTTGGCGCATTGCCCTACGCGCCCACCGGTGCACAGACCCGCGCCATCGCCGAGATTGCAAAGGACATGGCCAGCGGCGCGCGCATGAACCGCTTGCTGCAGGGGGATGTGGGCGCGGGCAAAACGCTGGTCGCCTTCATGGCATTGTTGCGGGCGGCCGAGGCAGGCGGGCAGGGCGTGCTGATGGCCCCGACAGAAATCCTTGCGCGTCAACATCTTGAAGGCTTGCGCCCCCTGGCCGAACAAGCGGGTGTGGTGCTTGAGCTTTTGACCGGACGCGACAAAGGGCCCGAACGGCGCGCCAAGCTGAGCGCGCTGGAAAACGGCGCGATCCAGATCCTTGTGGGCACCCATGCGGTGTTTCAGGCCGATGTCGCCTTTGGCGATCTGCGCCTTGCGGTGGTGGATGAACAGCACCGTTTTGGGGTGCGCCAGCGGCTTGAACTTGGCAAAAAAGGGCAGGCCGTCGATGTTTTGGTCATGACCGCGACGCCGATCCCGCGGTCGCTGGCCCTTGCGCAATATGGCGATATGGACGTGTCTGTGCTGGATGAAAAGCCGCCCGGACGCAAGCCCATCCGCACCGCCCTGATTGCCACCGACCGGATGGAGGAGGTCGTGACCCGCTTGCGCGCCGCCATCAGCGAAGGGCGGCAATGCTATTGGGTGTGCCCGCTGGTCGAAGAAAGCGAGGTCAGCGATCTGATCGCCGCAGAAGCGCGGTTCAAACACCTGCGTGCGGCATTGGGCGAAGGCGTGGTCGGGCTGGTCCATGGGCAGATGCCGCCCGCCGATAAAGACGCGGCCATGCGTGCCTTTCAGCAAGGGCAGACCAAGCTGCTGGTCGCCACCACGGTGATCGAGGTGGGCGTCGACGTGCCGAACGCCAGCATCATCGTGATCGAGCGCGCCGAAAGCTTCGGGCTGGCACAGCTGCACCAGCTGCGCGGGCGCGTGGGACGGGGGCAGGCGGCCTCTACCTGCTTGCTGATGTATCAAGCCCCGCTCAGCGAAAGCGGCCGGCAACGGCTGGAGGTTTTGCGCGAAAGCGAGGATGGTTTTGTGATCGCCGAGACGGACCTCAAGATGCGCGGGACCGGTGATCTGATCGGCACGGCGCAATCCGGCGTACCGCGGTTTCGGGTGGCGGATCTGGAGAAACAGGCGGCTTTGATGCAGGTCGCCCAATCGGATGCGCGCGCCTTGCTGGCTGTGGACCCTGATCTGACCACCCCGCGCGGCAAAGCCGCCCGGCTGCTGTTATGGCTGATGCGCCAGGACGAGGCGATCCGTTTGATATCAGTGGGTTAGCGATTTAATCTCATTTTGTTCTCTTTTGTTCTCATAAAGTTCTTTACACAGGGGTTTGAAAATGAGAACAAATAGGCAACGGAAACGGGAGAACGCAAATGACCACGATCCTTACAGTCAAAGCCATTGCCAAACGGTCGAAAGACACGTTGTTGCAAGATGCCGCAGGGGCGGCTGCCTTGGTTGTCATCCTCGTGGTCGGTCTGCACCTTCCCGCCTTCGTTTGACTTCTGCCTGCGTAAACCGTGTTGTTTTGATCTAGCCCGCGCATCTGTCCCAAACTCTATGCGTTGGCGAAGTCCGCAATACCTTCGTCCCTGTGCCCGAGTTGTCCCCTCTGTCACGGATCAAAACGAGCCTTCACGGTCACCGCACCCTTACGCCGCCATCCTGCCCGGATGTGCGGCGTTTTTTTGTGTAGGCGTTCGGTGGGGGGCGTTCGCCGCTGGAGGCATCGCCGCCGCGGCGCTATTGGCGCAGATCGCGGCGGAACGGGCCTAGCCGTTTTGCGCAACCTCTTGGGTCTGTTCCATCGCTTCGGCCAACGCCTCTATCGTCAGCAGGATGGACGCATGACGGTTTTTATAGGCCACTGCGGGGGTCAGCACTTCGAACCCGTCGAAGGGGGCGTCGGGCACGGGGCCTTGGCCTTTCAACATCGCTTTCAACTGATCCCGCGCCGTCTGGATCTGATCCAACGTCGCACCAACTGCCGCCGCACCGGCAACAGCGGCAGAAGCCTGACCCAACGCGCAGGCCTTCACATCCTGCCCCATCTGCGCCAGCTTGCCATCTTCGACCACGACATCGACCGTGACGGTGGACCCACATAGGGGCGAGCGCCGCGTGACGCTGGCATCGGGATTTTCCAAGCGCCCCAGATGTGGGATGTCAGCCGCAAGCCCCAAAATCCGCGCCGAGTATAGCTTGATCAGGTCTGTCTCGTCACTCATGGCTGTTCCTCTGTGTCATTAACCCTTACATAAGCCTTCAAGCGGATGATGCAAAAACAAACTGAAGGCACGGCGATGGACTTTGACACCAGCACATTGAAATTCAACGAAGCAGGGCTGATCCCCGCGATTGCGCAGGATGCGACCACGGGCGACGTGTTGATGATCGCGTGGATGAACGCGCAGGCGGTCACCCAAACGCTGGAAACCGGCCGCGTCACCTATTGGAGCCGCTCGCGTCAGTCGTTCTGGATCAAGGGCGACACCAGCGGCCACGTGCAAGAGCTGGTCGAGCTGCGCATCGACTGTGACCGCGATTGTCTGCTGGTGAAGGTGCACCAGACGGGGGCGGCCTGTCACACAGGACGGCGAAGCTGCTTTTACACGCTGGTTGAGGATGGTGCCGAACGTATCACGCTTGACGTAATGGATGATGAATAGGCGCTAAAGCCCTATCAGTGCACGAATATCTTGTGGTGACGCGCCTTCGCTCCGGTACAAGGAGATTGCGCGCGCGTCATCGCGTTTTGCCAGCCGCTTGCCATTTTCATCACGGATCAGATCGTGGTGGAAATAGCGCGGGGGTTTGTGGCCCAGCAGATCCAGCAGCAACACTTGCACCTGAGTGAAGTCAAACAGATCCACGCCGCGCACCACATGGGTGATCCCCTCGCGGATATCGTCGATGGCAGAGGCAAGGAAGTAGGCGGCGGTCTGGATGTCTTTGCGCCCTACCACGATATCACCGATCTTTGTCAAAAGCGCAGCGTGATCAACGGGATGCGGGCCGGTGTGTAGCGGCCCGTCCTCTATGAACCCCAGCCCGTCTGAGGCTTGCCCAAGCGCGCGGTCCATATGCAGGCGGATGGCGTCATTCGGTCCGCGGTCGTCCATACTGCGCGTTTTGCAGGTTTGCGGATAGACGCTATGCGGTGCCCCTTCCTGCGGCGCGGCGAGCGCGGCGGCAATATCTTTGCGGCTACAGCGGCAGGGATAGGTCAATCGACGTGAAGAAAGCGCCTCAACACTTTGATTATACACATCAAGGCTTTCTGATTGCATCAGGGGTGGTGCATCCCATGTGATGCCCAGCCACGCCAGATCGTCCAACGCTTGGCGCATATATTCGGGCTTTGATCGTTCCAGATCCGTGTCTTCGAACCGCAGCAAGAAGCTGCCACCTTGGGAGCGCGCCATATCATGGGCCACCAGCGCCGAATAGGCGTGCCCCAGATGCAGCGGCCCGGTGGGCGACGGCGCGAACCGGGTCCGAAAGCTCATGCTGCGGGCGTGGTGCCGTCCAGCCAGCCCTGCCAGTCTGTCTTGGCGCGGTCGGTGTAGGCTTTATAGCGATCCTTGCGACCACGACGGCCGGATTTCAGCCCCTCGACCGGTGGGAACAGGCCAAAGTTGACGTTCATCGGCTGGAAGGTTTTCGCATCCGCGCCGCCAGTGATATGGGTAATCAAGGCGCCGGTCGCAGTGGTCGGCGGGGGCGGTGCGGCCGCTTCGCCCTTGATCTCGGCGACGGCCAGACGCCCGGCAAGCAGTCCCATCGCAGCGCTTTCCACATAGCCTTCGACGCCGGTGATCTGCCCTGCAAACCGTACGTTCGGCTGGCTGCGCAGACGCATCTGGTCGTCCAACAGCGTGGGCGAGTTCAGGAAAGTATTGCGGTGGATACCGCCGAGCCGCGCGAAGGAGGCATTTTCAAGCCCCGGGATCATCCGCAGCACCTCGGTCTGGGCCCCGTATTTCATCTTGGTCTGGAAGCCGACGATATTATACAACGTGCCCAACTTGTTATCTCGGCGCAGTTGCACCACGGCATAGGGTTTATTGTCGGGATCATGGGGGTTGGTCAGGCCGACGGGCTTCATCGGGCCAAAGCGCAGCGTCTCGCGCCCGCGTTCGGCCATCACCTCGATCGGGAGGCAGCCGTCGAAGTAACCCGCCGTCTCGCCTTCCTTGAATTCGGTTTTATCCGCGGCCAGCAGCGCGTCGATGAACGCTTCGTATTGGTCTTTGGTCATCGGGCAGTTGAGGTAGGCTGTACGCTCTTCCTCGGTCTCGCCCTTGTCATAGCGCGATTGCATCCACGCTTTGCTCATATCAATGCTGTCATGGTAGATGATAGGCGCAATCGCGTCGAAAAAGGCCAGCGCCTCGGCACCGGTTTCGGCGGCGATAGACTGCGCTAGATCGCCCGAGGTCAGCGGGCCGGTCGCGATGATCCAGTGACCCTCGCGCGGCAGATCGGTGATCTCGCCATATTCGACAGAGATATTTGGATGCGCCATCAGCGCGTCTGTCACCGATTGCGCGAAGGGATCACGGTCCACCGCCAAGGCACCGCCGGCGGGCAGGCGGTGTTTCTCGGCGGTTGCCATGATCAGCCCGTTGGCGGCACGCATCTCCCAATGCAGCAGCCCCACGGCGTTCTGTTCGTTATCATCCGAGCGGAAGGAGTTGGAGCAGACCATTTCCCCCAGCAGCCCCGTCTGATGCGCGAAGGTGCCGACCTTGGGCCGCATTTCATGGAGCACAACCTGAATGCCCGCGTTCGCCGCCTGCCAGGCGGCCTCTGATCCGGCCATGCCGCCGCCGATGATATGGAGTGTATGTGTCATGCCAGCGATGTAGGGCAGGGGCTGGCGCGGTGCAATAGCCAGCGGTGCCTGTCGCGAAACACGTGCCCGCCGCTCTTTGGGCCGTCAAACATATCGACTGAAAGTGAAGGGAGATTTTTGGGGTCGCCGCTGCGGGAACGGTCGGTCAGTGAGAGGCTGACCTGGAGGGACCTTCCGCCGGCGGCGACCCAAAATCATCAAGGCATCTGCCTTGTCTTATTTGTGCCACAAAAGCGCCCGAATTGAAAGCACGAATTCGTGATCTGTGCGGCACCATCGGAAACAGTCTGTTTCCGGCTTACTAATCCCACTCAGGGGTGCGTTTTTCCAGAAAGGCCGCGATGCCCTCGGCCGTGTCGGGGTTGAGCATGTTTTCCACCATCACGTCGCCCGTGTAGACATAAGCTTGCGCGACCGGCATGGCGAGCTGCGCATAGAAGGCCTGTTTGCCGATCTTGACCGCTGTGCCCAGCTTGTCCGCGATCTGCTGGGCCAGCGCTGTCGTCTGCGTCGCAAGCTCGTCTGATGGGGCAATACGGTTGATCAACCCCAGCTCGCGGGCGCGGGCTGCATCGATAAACTCGCCCGTGGTCAGCATCTCGAACGCCTGTTTGCGCGGGATATTGCGGCTGAGCGCGACCATCGGGGTGGAGCAGAACAGGCCAATATTCACGCCGTTCACGCCAAAGCGCGTATCCTCGGCCGCGACCGCAAGATCGCAGGTCGCGACCAGCTGACATCCCGCGGCCGTGGCGATGCCGTGGACTTGCGCGATCACGGGCTGGGGCAGGGACTGGATGCGCGCCATCAGACGGGCGCAGCGTTCGAACAGGTCCTGGAAGCCGGCGACACCCCCATCCTTGGCGTCGCGCAACGCGGTCATCTGCTTCAGATCATGCCCGGCGCAGAACGCCTTGCCCGCCCCGGCAAGGATGACGACCCGTATGTCGGGCCGATGCGCGATCTCGTCCAGACGCGCCTGCAACGCAGCCAGCATCTCGTCCGACAGCGCGTTCAACCGGTCCGGCGCGTTCATCGTCAACCGGACTACCGCACCGTCACATGCCATTTCGACCATTGTCATCTTGAACCCCTCCCGCTTTTCCCTGAGCCTAGCCGCGACATATGAGGGAGGACAAGTATGCCAATTATGATGGATGCCGATGCGCTCGCGGTTTTTATGAAAGACGTGTTCAAGCAGGTCGCCGATGATTTCGCCATCGACCATGTCGGAGAGACGGATCTGACCACACGTTTGCTCACCGCGGACCGGCACCTGCGCCCCGGCGGCACCGTGTCCGGCCCGTCGATCTTCGCGCTGGCCGATGTAAGCGCCTATCTGATGACCTTGGCGCGAATCGGGCCCAAAGCGCTGGCGGTGACCACAAACTGTTCGATCGATTTCATGCGCAAGCCCGCGGCCAATACCGATCTGATCGCCAAGACGCGGTTGCTCAAGCTTGGCAAGCTGCTGTCGATTTGTGATGTGCTGGTCTATTCCGAAGGGCTGGACGACCCTGTCGCGCGGGCATCGCTGACCTATGCCATTCCGCCACGCTGATTGTACCCCACACTGACGGGTACAATCGAAAAAAGGGCCGGTATTTACCGGCCCGAGTGAAGAGGTCTGGACTGCGCCACAGGGACGTTACGCCTTCCAGAACACCCGAATAGACTCATCATGAGCCTGTCGCGGTGTGAGTCCCACGTCTGCCAACTGCCAAGGCTCAAGCTGTGCGAGCGCTTTGCGTGTCCGGCGACGCGATGCCATCTTCGTGACGCAGACCGCAAATTTGACCGCAAGAACAGCGGCAAACGGTGTGCTGCGCTGATTCAGGATTGCCACAGTTTCGTGGTTGAGGGTCAGGGTCTGTGTCATGAGAATCTCCTATTTCTGAATTGTATTGACACAATGTTACGTTTTGCCGTAACAAAGGGGTACAAAATGCGATACATTTTGAAAAGGAAAACATTGTAATGGGTACAATTTGGCAACCTGATCAAATTGACGGGCCAGGCCCCAAATACAAAGCCGTTGTTACAATGATACGAAACGGTATCTCGAACGGCGCTTTATCGGCGGGGGAAAAACTGCCGCCGGTGCGGGAGTTGGCATGGAAGCTTGGCGTCACGCCGGGGACTGTGGCGCGGGCCTATACGATGCTGACCGAAAGCGGGACGTTGCAGGCCGAGGTCGGGCGCGGCACCTTTGTCGCCCTGCCGCCCACGACCCCCGATCGCAACAGCCCGATCGAGATGGATGTGATCGCCCACCACGTGCATCAAGGGACAAAGAACTACCCCGCGGATACCTATGCCGTGAACATGTTCTCGCCGCACCTTCCATCGGCGGGGCAGGCGACGCTGATCCGCAATCTGATGGCCGAGGTCGCTCAGGATCCGGCGTCAGGTGTGATGCATTATCCCAGCCGCACCGGCGCGCGCCCCGCCCGCGAAGCCGTGGTCAAATGGCTGGCCGGCACGCCGTTGGGATCCTTTACCGAGGCCGATGTGATCCTGTCTCACGGCGGGCAAAACGGTCTGTCTCTCGTGTTCCAGTCCATCCTGCAAGGCCGACGCCCCGCCATCGCGATTGAAGAGCTGTCGTACCCCGGGTTCCGCCGCGCGGGCGAGCTGCTGCGCGCCGATGTCATTCCGGTGGCTATGGATAAAGACGGCGTGATCCCCGAAGCGCTGGACGAGGTGGCGCGGAACCATGATCTTCAGATTTTCTGCACCTCGCCCGAAGTCCATAACCCGACCGCCGGTTTCACACCTGTGGCGCGCCGCGAGGCGCTGGTTGAAGTGGCGCGCAAACATGACTTTCAAATTGTCGAGGACGATTGTTATCGCATGCGCGTAGAGCGTGCGCCGACCTACCGGATGCTTGCGCCCGAACGCGGCTGGTATGTATCGTCACTGGCCAAGACCCTGACCCCTGCGCTGCGCATCGGCTTCGCCATCGGCCCCCGCCAGCGCACACCCGATCTGCGTCGCGTGGCCGAGTACAATTGCTTCGGCCTTGCAACCCCGTTGATCGACCTTTGTGCCAAGCTGCTGGTGCATCCCGATATCGACACCATCGCCGAAGGCACGCGTCAGGGCTTTAACGCCTATGTCCAAAGCGCGGTGAATATACTGGGCGGATATGATGTGGCGTGGCGCACCAACGTGCCGTTTTTATGGCTGAGCCTGCCGGTTGGCTGGCGGGCGGGCGCGTTCTGTCAGGCGGCTGAAGGGCAGGGTGTGCAAATCCGCTCGGCCGAGGAATTCGTCTGCCGCGATGCCCGCGCGCCCCATGCAGTGCGGCTTGCGATCAACGCAGGCGTGGCGCTGCACAGCTTTGAGGATGCGATCATGCGCCTGCGACATCTGCTGGACTCTCCACCCGAGCAGTTGAGCGTGTGATTTTTGTGGGGTATAATAATACCTAATTTGCAAGGCATTGTTTTTGTGTGAAAAAATAGGGAATGCGGCGCTTGACGCGGCGAAGGGCGTGTTTATAACCCAGCCATCAGATAGCGGGGTTCGGTTTCGGACCCTTTCACCAAAGTAACGGGAATTCCCTCCATGAAAACCTTTTCTGCAACACCGGCAGATATCGACAAGAAATGGATCATCGTCGACGCTGAAGGCGTCGTCCTTGGCCGTCTTGCGTCGATCATTGCCATGCGTCTGCGCGGCAAGCACAAGCCTTCCTACACCCCTCACATGGATTGCGGCGACAACGTCATCGTGATCAATGCCGAGAAAATCCAGATGACCGGCAAGAAGCGTGAAGAAAACTTCTACTGGCACACTGGCCACCCCGGCGGGATCAAAGAGCGTACCAAAGCTCAGATCCTTGAAGGTGCGCACCCCGAGCGTGTTGTGACCCAAGCGGTCAAGCGCATGCTGCCCGGCAACCGCCTGAGCCGCCAGATCATGACCAACCTGCGCGTTTACGCCGGTTCCGAACACCCCCACGAGGCGCAAAGCCCCGAGGTTCTGGACGTGAAATCCATGAACTCTAAAAACACGCGGAGTGCATAAGCATGGCTGATGAAATCAAAACACTCGAAGGCCTCGAAGCGGCCGTAACCGAGAACATCGGTGGCGTTCAGGGGACAGAAGTTGAAATGACCCCACGCGAGCCCGTGCGTGACGCGCAAGGCCGCGCCTATGCAACCGGTAAGCGTAAAGATGCGGTTGCCCGCGTCTGGATCAAACCAGGTTCCGGTAAAGTCATCGTAAACGGCAAAGCGCAAAACGAATATTTTGCACGCCCCGTTCTGCAGATGATCCTGGCACAGCCATTCACCATCACAGGCACCGACGGTCAGTTCGACGTTGTTGCAACTGTGAAAGGTGGCGGCCTGTCCGGTCAGGCGGGCGCGGTGAAGCACGGTGTTTCCAAAGCACTGCAGCTCTACGATCCCTCCCTGCGCGGCGCGCTGAAAGCGGCAGGCTTCCTGACACGCGACAGCCGTGTTGTTGAGCGTAAGAAGTACGGTCGTGCGAAAGCGCGTAAGAGCTTCCAGTTCTCCAAGCGTTAAGCTTTACTTTACAATTTTTGGAAAAGGCCGCTCCTGCTGGGGCGGCCTTTTTCGTATGCGCCTGAGGCCAGCCGACCCTTCGGGGAGAGTTTATTTCGCAAAATGAAGCCGGCGGGGTGGTTTTGTTTTCCAGGCCGCGTGCTTAGGTAAAGGATGCGTTAAAAACGGAGCCGCCCATGCGATATTCAGTCCTTGATCTTTCCCCCGTGCCCGAAGGGTCAGATGCCCGTCAAGCCATTGCGAATACGATTGATCTGGCAAAGCGGACCGAAGCGGCGGGATATTATCGCTACTGGATGGCAGAGCATCACAACATGCCGGGGATCGCCTCTGCCGCGACATCGGTGTTGATCGGGCATGTGGCGGATCACACCTCTCGCATCCGTGTGGGCGCGGGGGGCATCATGTTGCCGAACCACGCGCCGCTGGCGATTGCAGAGCAGTTTGGCACCCTTGCCACGATTCACGGAGACCGGATTGATCTGGGCCTTGGCCGCGCGCCCGGTGGGGATCAGGCCGTGTACCACGCCTTGCGGCGCGGGATGCAAGGGGGCGACCGTTTCCCCGAAGATGTGGCCGAGCTGATCGGCTATCTTGGCGAGGCCCCTGCGGGGGCGCGTGTGATGGCGCATCCGGGGCAGGGCACGCATGTGCCGGTGTGGATCCTGGGTTCTTCGCTTTATGGCGTGCAGCTGGCGGCGCATTTTGGGCTGCCCTATGCCTTTGCCTCGCATTTTGCCCCCGATGCGTTGGAAGACGCCGTGGCGATTTACCGTCGCGATTTCAAACCCTCGGCGCAGTGGGAGAAACCGCATTTCATGTTGGCGGCGAATGTTTTCGCGGCGGATACCGATGAAGAGGGGGCCTACCTTCGGACCTCCATGCAGCAGGCTTTTGTGCGGTTGCGCACCGGTAAACCGGGCAAGCTGCCGCGTCCTGTGCGCGATATTGACGCCGAAGTTGGCGTTCAGATGCGTCAGGCCGTCGATCAGGCCCTGCGGGTCACTGCCGTTGGCAGCCCCGAGCGCGTCGCGCGGCAACTGTCGCAGATGATTGAGACATATCAACCGGATGAATTGATCCTGACAGGGCAGATCCACGACCACGCCGCGCGGGTCAAATCCTTCGAGATCGCGGCACAGGCCTTGGCGGAGATCGCCGCCTAGTCGTCCGGTCCAACCAGCCCAAGGCCGCGCAGGTAGATGCCTATGCCGCTTTCCAGCAGATCATCTGCGGGAAAGGGAGAGGCCCTGCCGGGGGAATTCCGGGCGAAGAGTTCAACAACCCCGTGGCTCAGCGCCCAGATATGGGCCGAGAACATCGAGGCGGGCGGGCGTTTTTCCAACGGGATATGCTGGCTGAGATCGCTTGCGGCCTGTTCCAGCACCCCATTGGCCCGCGCCGCAGCTGCGGCTAGATCGGGGGTGCGGTTGACGGAAATGCCGCTTTCGAACATCGCGATGTAATGACCCGGATAATCGCGGGCGAAGGCAAGATAGGCGCGGCCCGTCGCCTCAAACGCCTTGAGCGCGGAAGGCTGGCCGGATTGATATGCGGCTTCCATCAATTCGGCAAAGATATCATAGCCTTGCAACGCGCCTTCGGCGATCAGGTCTTCGCGGCCTTCGAAATGCCGATAGACGGCTGCGGGGGTGACACCCGCCTGTTTCGCCGCCTCTGACAGGGTGAACCCCGTGGGGCCGCGATCCTCGATCAGTTTGAGCGCGCCGTCGATCAGCGCCTGTCGCAAGTTGCCGTGGTGATAGCCGCGTTTAGGCATCCCAGATATCCGGCCCGCCGCAAATCTGGTCATCAATCGCGCCGATCGCTTTGGTGTCTTTGCCTGTATAGTCAAACGCGTGGAGCACGGTCCGGATCGCTGCCAGCCGCGCGCGGCGTTTATCGTCAGAGCGGATCACCGTCCACGGGGTCTGCGGCGTATGGGACCGCTGCAGGGTGTCCTTGATCGCGGCGCTATAGGCGTCCCATTTCGCCAGCCCTTTGACATCGATGATGCTGAGTTTCCATTGTTTCAGCGGGTCGCCTTCGCGCGCGAGCATCCGCCGCAGCTGTTCGCCGCGGCCTACGTTGAGCCAGAATTTGAACAGGTGTAGCCCGTCGTCCACCAGCATCTTTTCCAGCGGGACAACCTGATCGAAGAAGGCTTCACGCTGGGCCTCGGTGCAAAAGCCGAAAACCGGCTCGACGACGCCGCGATTATACCAGCTTCGATCAAAGAACACCATGTCGCCGGCGGTCGGCAAATGCTTGATATAGCGTTGAAAATACCACTGACCAGCTTCGGTTTCGGTGGGTTTGGGCAGGGCCACCACATGGGCGGCACGCTGGTTCAGGTTCTGACGGAAGCGCGAGATGGTGCCGCCTTTGCCCGCAGCGTCGCGGCCTTCAAAGATCATCGCGATACGCGTGCCGGTGTCGCGCGCCCATGCTTGCAGCTTGACCAGTTCGATCTGGAGCCGATCCATCTCGCGGTCATATTGCTTGCGCCCCAGACGTTCGGAATGGGGGTAGCTGTCGCTCAGGATATCGTCCTTGTCGGCGCGTTTGATCGCCTTGTTGATGGGCGCGGGCGCGTCGTTTTCGAAATAGGCGCTGATCGCACCGTCAAAGGGCAGGTCCATGGGGGCCTCCTCAAATATCCTGTTCACCCTAACTTATGGAGCGTTCTGCCCCCTAGCGCAAACCCGCACGTGTCGCTGCGCGGTCAATGACGGCGATGACGTCGGGTTGGGTCACATGTTGTGGCATATGGCCGATGCCGGGCAGGGTGGTCAGCACCGCGTCGGGCAGTTGCGGCGTGGCGATTGCCGCGTGGACATCCAGCGGGACGATGGTGTCTGCGGTGCCGTGGATCAGCTCGACCGGCATGGTCAGCGTATCATATTTCGGGACCATCTTCTTGATCTCGGGCAGCAGCGTGTTCACCTGTTGGGCATTGGCGCGCATTGACATCCGGCGCAGGGACAGGCCGGTGCCGATGTGGTCACTATAGCCGTCAGGCGCGGCTTGCGGGGCAAAGATCGCGCCGACGCTGGCGCGCACAAATCCCTGCGGCACAAAGGCGGTGACCAGCGGGATCACAATACCCGACCCGAAGGCAGAACCAGTGATCTTGTACTGCCAGCCAAGGTCACCTTCCCACGGCTCGGACACGGCGGATACGAGCACCAGCGCCGCCGTGTCATCGGGCCGCGACAGCCCCCACGCCAGCGCCACCGCGCCGCCATAGCTGTGCCCCAGGACGATCGGGTTGCTCACCCCAAGCCGGTCCGCTGCCTTTTGCAACAGCGCGGCCTGTTCATGTGGTGTGGCCGCAGTGGCATTCCATGCGCCCGCGTGTTGGGGCAAATTGTCGGTCCAGCCGAGCCCCGGACGGTCGAACAGGATAACGCGGTAGCGGTCGCTCAGCTGGTCCACCATATCAAAGGTGAAATCCCGCATATTTCCTGAAGCCCCGTGGATCAGCACCAGATCCGGCCCGCTGCCCTGCACCTTGGCATGGACCTTCACGCCGTCGATATCGATCAGCTCGCCAATCGGCGGGTAGGCGGCGTTGGCCGCAGCCTCACGCGCGCTGGCCCGCCAGTGCACCACGATCACCAAGCCCAGGGCGACCAGCGTCAGGATCAACAGCATGCTACGTCCCAAAATTGCTGCGACCGATGTCGTTCAGATCGTAGTGGGTGGTCTGGTAGATCTCGTTGATCCAGTTGCCGTAGAGCAGATGCGCGTGGCTGCGCCAGCGGTTCAGCGGGACCTGGGCAGGGTCATCATCGGGGTAATAGTTGCAGGGCACGTTGATCGGCGTGCCTTGGGCAACATCGCGGTCATATTCGTCCTTCAATGTGTCGCGGTCGTATTCTAGGTGATTGAAGATATAAAGCGCCCGATGCCCTGCATCTTCGACCAGACAGGGGCCGACCTCCTTGCTGCCGAGCAAGGTGGTCAGGCTGGGCACGGCGTCGACCTCTGCCGCGCGCATTTCGGTCCAACGGCTGACCGGCACCACCAGATCATCCGAGAACCCGCGCAAATAGGGCGACGACGGTTCAAGGTTGCTGTGGCGGAAGCAGCCGAATGCTTTTTCTTCCAACAGATGCTTTTTGATACCGTGGAAGTAATTGATCATCGCCATGCCACCCCAGCACACGCCGAAGGTCGAATGGACATTGGTCTGGGTCCAGTCAAAGACGCGGGTAAGCTCTTCCCAATAGGTGACGTCGTCAAAGTCCAGATGCTCTATCGGGGCACCGGTGATGATCAGCCCATCGAATTTCTCGTGGGTGACTTCCTCGAACGGGCGGTAAAAGCTTTCAAGGTGATCTGCGGCCGTATTGCGCGACTGGTGGTCGGACATGCGGATCAGGCTGAATTCGATCTGCAAGGGCGTGGCCCCGATCAGCCGCGCGAACTGGTTTTCTGTCTGGATTTTTTTCGGCATCAGGTTCAGCAAGGCAATGCGCAAAGGCCGGATGTCCTGACGCGCCGCCATTTCCTCATCCAGCACCATGACACCTTCGCGCGTCAGCACGTCATAGGCAGGCAGGTCGGAAGGCAGTTTAATCGGCATGTCAGTATTCCACGTCTAGGGGCTCAGGTCTTGCATCATCTGCGCCGGATTTAGATAAGCGCCCGCGCAGAGGGCGCCAAGGGTCACGCGCTTAACGTCCCCGCGATCAGGTCGTTGAAATCATCCTCGGATTTGAGCCCGGCCACCTGATCGGCAGTCACGGTCACCCCCCATCGCGACATCGCCTCGTAGCGCGGCTGTCGGTGGGCAAGCGCTTGGGCGTAGGTCCAGCGGATAAAGGCATCCGGATCGACATCATCCTCTTTGCAGTTGTTTTCGCTCAGATATTCCTGCCACACCCGCAGCAGGAACTCGGGCTGGTAGGCCATCGGCTTGGGGGCTTTGTCAAAGCGGCGGATCAGCTCTTGAGTGTGGGCATCGTCGCCCTTGATCCAGACCGGCAGACATTCCGCCGACAGGGTTTGCATCAGCGGATCATTGTCGTCATCGGGGTCCACCCATTCACAGATCGAGCCGCCGGTGTCACAGATGAAATGCGGATACCCATAGAGCGCCTGCGCACGGCGGGCGAAATGGCCGGTGTCGCGCAGGGCCGCGATCTCTGCCTGTTTGAACGCTTCCTGTCGCGACGCATATTCCGCCATCGGCAAGCCACCCTTGGCCGCATCGCCGGGCTTGCCCAGCCAGGTCGCCACGGGAGAGAGATTATCAAAGGTGATGTTTGACCCGATGTAGATGCTATCGCTCAGCAGAAGATCCCGCAGGAAGGGCACCTTCATCGCTTCGGCCTTGGCGTTGTCGGCGATGGTTTCACCCAAGTATCGCGTGCCGATCCGGTAGTCGATGGAGTAGTGGAACCACCCCCCAGATTGCCGCAGCAGATGCGCCATATGCGTCTTGCCCAGACCCGACATGCCAAAGACCAGCACATGTTTATGCGGCGCGGCACGCCACGCATCGGCGGAGGGGTAAAGCATGGGTCGTCATCCTTGGAACGTCTTGTTTCGCAATGAGTAGCCTAGCCTGTGCCCAGACACCAGCCGCGAGCTATCGGCCACGAGACGTCAGACATCGCGCCCCCATGAAAAAGCCCGCCACATTGCTGGGGCGGGCTGATAGAGCGTTGCTGTGGTAGGGCTTAGAAGTTGTAGCCGAATTTAACCCCGACAGAGACTGCAGAGTTGTCTTCGAAGTTTGCCTGCGGCGTATTCAGTGTGGTTGCCCGCGCATCGCCAAGCTCGGTATAGCGCACGCCCAAGCTCACGTCGAACTGGCTTGTCGCCTGATATTTAGCGCCCAAGGACACATACCGCGCACCATCGGTTGGCGCGAGCGGAGAGACTTGATCGTCACCGTTCGCTCGCTGGTATCCGATCGCAATCGAGCCAGACCACTGGTCGTTGAAGCGACGGCCGACGCCAATTTCATAATCGGTGGAATCTTCGATTGACGTCAGGCTCGCACCGCGTGTCAGAACGTTAAAGACGTCTGGTGATACGATGGTATCGGAATAGCGTGCGTAGCGGATCGAACCGAAAACGAGCGTATCAGCCGCGACCCCGGTTTGAAATTCCAGGTTGAGACTTTCGGGCGTCTCGACTTCGGTGTCTGTGCGTCCTGCTGGGTTGATGGGGGCACCGTTGCTGGTTTCCAACGTCGACAAATCATGTGTAATTTTCGAGTTATACGTCAGCGCAACGCGCATCGCGATGTCCGGCTTTTCAAATGCCGCACCGATTACATATCCGACGGCACCGTCAGAATCGAAGTCTGCACGATACCCGCTGAGCGGCCCGTATCCTGCACCTTGCAGCGCAACAGTCGCATCGACTTCTTGATAGCGCAGACCGCCGTGCATGCTGAAAGAATCGTTAAACTTGTACCGCGCCAAAGCGGTAATCGCGAAGCTGTCCACAGTCGCCTGGGTTCCACCATAGGACGGGGAACTTGGTACTGCGGGGTACAAAACGTCGGACCCGAATGGTTCATCAACGACAACAGCAAAGGACAGCTGATCGGAATACTGATACTTAAGACCGCCGCCAATGACATTGAAATCTTGGGCAATATTGCCTGTATCGCCACCACCGCGCACATCGGTGCCGTCAATAGAAGGCGAGACGCGGCCAAAGCTGAATTCGAAACGGTTGCCATCTTCGAACAGAATGCCGATGTCTTGGCCAGAACGATCCAACCCCCCCGCGTGCAACGTGGATGCGCTGCCCAACAGGGCCGCCATTGCGATTACTCGATACGTCATCTCTAAATACTCCTCCCCAGAAGCGATGCAGCCACAACACGCAGCCACATTTTATACAGCAACTGAACGGCAGGGTGCGTCAATCTGTCAATTCTTGACCAAGGGGAAGTCTGCGCCCCTATGCCAGAACTGTTGCAGTTTCGTTACGAAACGCGGCGGGATTCGATCCAGAGGTTCATGTAGTTGCCGGCAAAGATAATCGCGCCGCCGATGAAAACCCAGATATCCAGGGCCTCGGCATAGACCAGCATTCCGATGACGGCGATCAGGGGCAGGCGGACAAAGTCGATCGGGACGACCACTGTCGCAGGCGCAATGGACAAGGCGTTGGTCAGACAGAAGTGCGCCATAAGCCCTGCGACACCGATCAGCAACAACAGCGGCATCTGTGTTACCTCGGGCACCGCGATATCCCCGTCGTAACCGGCCATGATCACGCCAAAAACCAGTTGCGTCACGGTCAGGTAGAACAGGATACAGGTGATCGTCTGGCTGCGCGTCAGCCGCTTGGTCAGCATGATCGTCAGCGCAAAGAAAATCGCCGAGGACGCCGCCGTGATCACGCCGGCATTCAGCCCGGCAATCGTCGGACGGGCAACACAAAGGATGCCGATAAATCCAAGAACCGCCGCCAATGCCCGCACCTTGGTAAGCCGTTCGCCCAAAATCAGGGGCGACAGGACAATCACCCAAAGCGGAGAAGTGAATTCAAGCGCAAAGACCTGCGCGAGCGGGATCACGGTAACCGCGTAGAACCACAGATTCTGTCCGGTGAAATGCGCCAGATTGCGCCCGATCTGCGTGCCGAAATCGCGCCGGTTGATCTGCCCCCAGGTCCCGTAAACGGTCGCGAGCGTAAACACAGCGATCACGCCCACCAGTGACCGGTACATCATGATCTCGAACGTATCGAGGCTGCCGCCAAGCTCGCGCCCGGCAACGGCCATCGCAGAGAAAGACGTGATCGACCCCATCATCCACAAAGCCGCCCTTAGCGTCGGGGTCATGGTCTCTCTTCCAAATGGAAAAAAATCCCCGCCGGAGGCATCTTTGTCATGCGGCCGATCACAGCCATTCAGATCATTCCCATTCAATCGTGCCGGGAGGTTTCGACGTGATGTCATAGGTTACCCGGTTGATGCCCGGAATTTCGTTGATGATCCGCGTTGCGGTCTCGCCCAGGAATTCATGGGTGAACGGATAGTAATCCGCCGTCATCCCATCGACCGAGGTGACGGCCCGCAGGGCACAGGCAAAATCATAGGTCCGCCCGTCGCCCATCACACCCACGGTGCGAACAGGCAGGATCGCCACAAAGGCTTGCCAGATTTCATCGTAAAGCCCGTGCTTGCGGATCTGGTCGATATAGACCGCGTCCGCCTCGCGCAGGATGTCGAGCTTTTCGCGGGTGATCTCGCCGGGGCAGCGGATGGCGAGGCCGGGGCCGGGGAAGGGGTGGCGGCCGATAAACGACGGCGGCAGACCCAGCTCGCGGCCAAGCTCGCGCACCTCGTCCTTGAAAAGTTCGCGCAGCGGCTCGACCAGCTTGAGGCCCATCTTTTCGGGCAAACCGCCCACGTTGTGGTGCGATTTGATTGTCACCGACGGCCCGCCGGAAAAGGACACCGATTCAATGACATCGGGGTACAACGTGCCCTGTGCGAGGAAGGTGGCATCGCCGACTTCCTTGGCGTGCTTCTGGAACACGTCGATGAAAAGTTTGCCGATGATCTTGCGCTTGGTTTCGGGGTCGGACACGCCATCCAGCTCGCCCAGGAACAGTTCCTGTTCGTCTGCGTGGATCAGCGGCATGTTGTAGTTGTCACGGAACATGGTGACGACCTCTTCGGCCTCGCCCTTGCGCAGCAGACCGTGGTCGACAAAGACGCAGGTAAGCTGGTCCCCAATCGCTTCGTGGATCAGCACGGCCGCGACCGAGGAATCGACCCCGCCGGACAGACCGCAGATGACCTTTTGATCACCGACCTGCTCGCGGATCGCGGCGATGGCCTCGTCGCGGTAGGCGCTCATTGTCCAGTCGCCCTTGAAACCCGCGAGACGCACAAAGTTTTCGTACAGGCGCGCGCCATTGGGGGTGTGGTGCACTTCGGGGTGGAACTGGACGGCATAGAAATTGCGCGACACATCGCCGGTGACCGCGAAAGGCGCGTGGGGCGAGGTGCCGTAGACTTCGAAGCCGGGGGCGATCGCGCTGACGTGATCGCCGTGGCTCATCCAGACTTGCTCTTTCTCGGTGAGGAACCATCCTTCCAACAGCTCAAGACGGGCCTCGGAGGGGGTCACATAGGCGCGCCCGAATTCAGCGGTGCCGTGACCGCGTTCAACCTTGCCGCCAAGGCAATGCATCATGACCTGTTGGCCGTAGCAGATGCCAAGGATCGGTACCCCAAGCTCGAACACCGATTGCGGTGGCATGGGCGCACCTTCGGCGAAGACCGAGGACGGCCCCCCCGACAGGATCACCGCCTTGGGCGCAAAATCCTTGAGAAAGGCATCATCCACCGTGTTGAACGGGTGGATTTCGCAGAACACATTAAGTTCACGCAAACGGCGGGCGATCAGCTGGGTGACCTGGCTGCCGAAGTCGATGATGAGAAGGCGGTCATGGGAGATATCTGTCATGCAGACTGATTATGGGCGGATGGCCTGCGTGGCAAGAGTGGAGTGGGGGCCAGCCCCCAGACCCCCGGAGTTTATTTTGGCAAAATGAAGGGGGCGGCGGATCATGATGTCGGTTTTTGACCGCTAAGGCCGTAAACCGCGTAAAGGCCGCTGCGTGAATGGGGTAGCTAGGCGTCAGTTTTGGCGGAAAGGAAGACCTCATGGCGGAATCAGCAAGACGCGGGCGCGGTGGTGGCGGTGCGGCACGTCGGGCGGCACGCTCGGCTGTGTCCTTCGAGACAGCGAAATACATCGAACGCAACATTCCCAACTACGAGGTGCTGACCGAAGAGGCGCTGCAGATCATCGAGTATAACGCCGATACGGTGCTGGAAGAGATCGGCGTGAACTTTCCCGACAACCCCGAGGCGCTGGCGCTGTGGCGCGCGGCCGGGGCGGATGTGACCGGCGACCGCGTGCGTATCCCCCGCGGGCTGGCGCGCGAGCTGTGCAAGACCGCGCCGTCGCAGTTCACCCAACACGCGCGCAACCCCGCGCGCAACGTCGAGATCGGCGGGCGCAATCTGGTGTTGGCCCCGGTCTATGGCCCGCCCTTCGTGCGCGACACCGCCGGGGGCCGTCGCTATGCCACGATGGAAGATTTCAACAAATTCGTGAAGCTTGGCTATATGTCCAAGTGGTTGCACCATTCCGGCGGCACCGTCTGTGAGCCCACCGATGTGCCCGTCAACAAGCGCCATCTGGACATGCTCCATGCGCATATGACGCTGAGCGATAAACCCTTCATGGGATCCGTCACGGAACCGAGCCGCGCGCAGGATTCCGTGGACATGTGCAAGATCCTGTTCGGGGCGGATTTCGTCGACCAGAACACGGTGATGACGTCGCTGGTGAACATCAACTCGCCCATGACGTTTGATGATGTGATGATGGGCGCGCTGAAGGTCTTTGCCGAGAACAATCAGGCGTCGATCATTTCGCCCTTTATCGTTGGCGGCGCGATGGCACCGGTATCCGTGGCAGGGACATTGACGCAGGTCCTGGCCGAGGTCATGGCGGGCATCGCCTATAGCCAGCTGATCCGTAAGGGCGCGCCGGTGATTTTCGGGGCCTTTGTGACCTCGATCGACATGAACTCGGGTGCGCCGACCTTTGGCACGCCGGAGGCCGCGCATATCACCTATGGGGCGGGGCAGTTGGCGCGGCGGATGAACCTGCCATTCCGGTCCTCGGGTTCGTTCTGCGGGTCAAAACTGCCCGACGCGCAAGCAGCCTATGAGACGGCGAACAGTCTGAACATGGGGCTTTTGTCGGGGGTGAACTTTATGCTCCACGCCTGTGGCTGGCTCGAAGGGGGGCTTGTCGCCTCGTTCGAGAAATTTGTGATGGATGCCGATCAGCTGGGCGCGTTGCACCATTTGGCGCGCGGTGTAGAGATTGACGAAAACGCGCAAGCGCTGGATGCGATCCGCGAGGTTGGTCCGGGCGGGCATTATCTGGGATGCGCGCACACACAGGCCAACTTTAAGGAAGCCTTCTGGAAATCCGATCTGCTGGACTACAAGCCATTTGAAACATGGTCAGATGAGGGCGCGCGCGATACCCAGTCGCTGGCGGCGGCGCGGGTCGAAAAGCTGTTGGGCGACTATGTGCAACCGCCTATGGACCCCGAGACGCGTGCGGCGCTGGATGCCTTTGTCGCGGAACGCAAGGCGGCGGAGCCTGACAGCTTTATGTAGCCGCATCTCGCAGAGTTTCGCGCAAGATCGCGGCCTCGGCAATGAGGGCGATCATCACCTCTATATGACGGACCAGGTTATAGCCTGCGTCCGTCTTTTTACGTCTGGCGTTCAGGTCTGCCTCTATATCGATCAGCTGCACCAGCACCACGGCGCTGCGCGATGGGGGCGCTTTCCCCAGTATCCGTCGCAGGGCCGGGCCGCGGCGATAAGTGCGGGCCCCGATGGAGCCTGCCTGCACCAATATGGCGGGACGGCGAATACCGCGAAGACGCGCTAGAATATCTTGCATAAAATCAAATCCTTGCTGACTGCGGCTGCATGCAAACGCATGGCCGCTCATGGGCAGGATTTCACGCAGGATACTGGTGTTGCTCGCGCAGCGGGGTCAGCGTGCGTCGCGGTTACGACTGTTTACCCATTGGAAACAATTATGGGTTGTATCGGTAAATATTAACAAATCCATAACCAATTAACCTTTTGGTATTGTGGATAAGGCTGTGGATAACCGCGCCGCCTGAAGAAAGGAGACCGCATGACCCAAGTTTTGAATACGCCGCCGGACCGACGTGGATTGCCCGGATGGGTGCCGGATGCCGCGCGGCATTATGTGTCGCATGTGGAGATGGGCCAGCCGATCCGGGCGCTGGCGCGATCAGCTGAGTGTCACGCCTCTACCATCCTGCGCCAGATCCGGCGGCTGGAAACGCGGCGCGATGATCCGCTGGTGGACGACGCCCTTGATCTGCTGGGGCAGGTCAGCCGTTTTGAAACCCACCCTCTGCAGGAGCCCGCCGCGATGAATGACACCTCACACCCCATGATGCCCGATGATGAAACCCTGAAAAGCGAGGCGCAGCGCATCTTGCGGCGCTTGTGCGAAACCGGTGCGCTGCTGGCGGTCGCAGCCGAGATGGACAACGCCGTTGTCGTGCGCAGTGGTCCGAATGGCGCGCAGACGCGGACTGCCGTGGTGGACCGCTGTGTCGCGCAGGCGATGGCGCTTAACGGCTGGATCGCAACCGATGGCGAGGGGCGCATCCTGCGCTATCACATCACCGCGGCCGGACGGCATGCGCTGGAAGAGATGCTGGGGCAGGGGGCACAGGACGGTTTTGCCGAAGCCCAAAGCAGCTTTGCCCCTGCGCCGCCGCTGCCAGAGGGGGCGCGGCAGAAGACAGCGCGGCGCTTGCGCTACACGCTGGCAGAAAGCCCGTTGGCCGCGCTCGCCCGCAGACGCGACGCAAAAGGCGCGCCGTTCCTGTCCGACAGTCTCGTCCAAGCCGGAGAGCGCCTGCGCGAGGATTTTGAACTGGCGCAAATGGGCGAGGCGGTGACGCAGAACTGGGACCGGTTTTTGGCACCGGGCGGGCAGGGCGACAGCGTCAGCTTTGAAGGCAGCGCACCTTCTGCGGCCCGGGCACGGGTGGGATCGGCGCTGGCGGATCTGGGACCGGGTCTGTCGGATATTGTGCTGCGGTGCTGCTGCTATCTGGAAGGGCTGGAAACCACGGAAAAGCGCCTAGGCTGGTCCGCGCGGTCGGGAAAGATCGTGCTGCGTATCGCCCTGATGCGGCTGCGCAAACACTATGCGGAAACGCTTGGCCCCGGGAGCGCTATGATCGGCTAGGCGGCGAATCCAGATCGGCGCGTACCGCATGGCTGCCCCGCAGGTGACAACTGCCTCTTTCATGCGCCGCGCGAACCGACTACATAAGGGGCGTATTCCAAACGGAGCCTGATCATGCGAGACCTGAAAATCCCCGAGCAGCGCCACCCTGAAAAGGCCCGACGCCCCGACAATCCACAGCCGAAAAAGCCGTCGTGGATCCGGGTGAAGGCGCCGGGTGGCAAAGGCTATGCGGATACCGCAAAGATCATGCGCGAGAACAAGCTGGTAACGGTCTGCGAAGAAGCCGGCTGCCCGAATGTGGGCGAATGCTGGTCGCAGGGCCATGCCACCATGATGATCATGGGGGAGGTCTGCACCCGCGCCTGTACCTTCTGCAACATCGCGACAGGGCGCCCACCGGAAGCGCTGGACATCTTTGAACCCGGGCGTGTGGCCGACGCGGTGTCCAAACTGGGGCTGAACCACGTGGTAATCACCAGCGTGGACCGCGACGACATCGAAGACGGCGGGGCAGAGCATTTTGCCCAGACCATCCGCGCCGTGCGCAAACGGTCCCCGGGCACCACGATCGAAATCCTGACCCCCGATTTCATCCGCTGCGATCCCAAAGTGTTGGAAACCGTGGTCGAAGCGCGGCCAGACGTGTTTAACCACAATCTGGAAACAGTGCCCGGCCTCTACCCCGAGGTCCGCCCCGGGGCGCGGTATTTCCATTCGCTCCGCCTGTTGCAGCGGGTCAAAGAGCTTGATCCGACGATGTTTACCAAATCCGGCATCATGGTCGGTCTGGGCGAGGATCGTCAGTCGGTTATGCAGGTCATGGAAGACATGCGCGCGGCGGACATCGATTTTCTGACCATCGGGCAATACCTGCAGCCGACACCAAAGCACCACGCGGTGGACCGCTTTGTGCACCCCGATGAATTCGCCGCCTATGAAAAATCGGCCTATGGCAAAGGGTTCTTGATGGTCTCTGCGACGCCTCTCACGCGGTCGAGCTACCACGCAGGGGATGACTTTGCGCGGCTGCAGGCGGCGCGGTTGGCCAAGCTGGGGTAACTGTGTTGCATTGAGTTTGAGGGGCGTTGTCCTTCAAGCTCACGCGGTACAATGAGGGGCGCTGCCCCTCAAACTCCCCGGGATTTACATCCATTTGGAAAGGTTAGAACGGGTTATTGATCCGTTGGGTCGTGGCCCATTCGGGCCAGTAGCCAAAGTATTCTGCGGCAAAGATCAGCGCGCCGGCCAGGACCACAGCAAAGACGAATTTGACGCGGCCCGCCGAGGGCGGGTGCTGCACCCACCGTTTCATCCGCATCAGCCAAGCGACGTTCATGTAAAACGGACCTTGCCGATAAAGGGCTGGTTGCGGTCGCGCTGTGCGAAATCGATGCCGTAGCCCACAACAAATTCATCGGGAATTTCAAAGCCGATCCAATCGGCCTTCATGTCCACCTCGCGGCGGCTGGGTTTGTCGAGCAGGGCAATGGTTTTCAGCCGTGCGGGTTCGCGCGACATCAGTAGATTGCGCACGTGATGCAGGGTGTGGCCCGTATCGACGATATCTTCGACGACCAACACATCGCGCCCTTCGATTGCGCCGCGCAAGTCTTTGAGGATACGTACTTCTCTGCTGCTTTCCATACCATCGCCATAGCTGGAGGCCTCGAGGAAATCGACCTCGATCGGGAGGTCAAGCTCGCGCACCAGATCGGCGATAAACACGAAAGATCCGCGCAGCAGCCCCACCACTGTCAGCTTTTCGGTGCCGGCGAATTCGCTTTGGATTTCGCGGCAGAGAGTTTCGATCCGCGCGGCGATTGCCTTGGCCGAGATCATTTCATCGATGACATAAGGTCGCGTCGTCATGGGTTTTACCTTGAAAAAGGGGGAGATAGGATTTCATAAGGGCTAACTTCATGACAGATGGAAATCAATGCCTACCCATTCAGAGACCCGCGAACTGCCCTACACCGCCCAACAGATGTATGATCTGGTGGCCGATGTGGCGTCATACCCAGATTTTCTGCCCTGGACCGCCGCCGCGCGGATCAAAAGCCGTGAGGATAAGGGGGATCACGAGGTGATGGACGCCGATCTTGTCATCAGTTTCAAGGTGTTTCGCGAACGTTTCACCAGCCGCGTGGTGTTGTGGCCAGAGGCCAAGAAGATCGACACCGAATATCTGGATGGCCCGTTCAAATACATGAAATCGAACTGGGCGTTCGAGGACAATGGCGACGGCAGCTGCAAGGTGCATTTCTTCGTCGATTTCGAATTCAAGAACGCGATTTTGCAAAAGATCATCGGCGTCGTCTTTAACGAGGCGATGCAGCGGGTGGTGCGGGCGTTCGAGAAACGCGCGGCTGCTCTTTATGGGGCCGAGGCCTAGAAACAACAAAGGCCCCGATGCGGGGCCTTTGTGTGGGTCTGCGTTTTCCCGATCAGCTGCTTAGGTCATAGGCCCGCTCACCGTGGACGGATAGATCAAGCCCGTTGACCTCGACCTCTTTGCTGACACGCAGCGGGGTGATCGCCTTGCAGATCAGCACCAGCACCACGGTCACCACCGTGGTATAGACGCCAACAATCGCCAGCGACCCCAGTTGTGCGGCCCAGGATCCCGCCCCGAGGGCAGCGATCATGATGGTCCCAAAGATACCACCCACGCCGTGAACCGCGAATACGTCAAGCGTGTCGTCGATCTTGGCCTTGTTGCGGATCAAGACGACTGCTTCCTGGCACAGGATCCCGGCAACCGCGCCGATCAGCAGCGCCGCCCAAGGGCCGACGAAGCCCGACGCAGGCGTGATGGAGGCCAGTCCCGCGATGGTGCCTGTGACGATGCCGACCAACGATGCTTTGCCGAATTTGATCCGCTCCCACAGCGCCCAGGTGAGCGAGGCGGTGGCGGCAGAGATATGGGTCACCGTGATCGCCATCGCCGCACCACCGTCTGCGGCCAGTTGCGAGCCGCCGTTAAAGCCGAACCAGCCGACCCAGAGCATCGCCGCCCCGATCATCACGAAGCCCGGGTTATGTGGCGGGGTGTTGTGGTTGAGACGTGGACCAAGGAAGACCGCGAGGATCAGCGCCGCGAGGCCGGCTGTTTCATGCACCACGATTCCGCCCGCGAAATCGCGCACGCCGACCTCGCCAAAGATGCCGCCATCGGCCAGGAAACCGCCGCCCCAGACCCAATGCACCACGGGCGCATAGCACAGCAGCATCCAGAGACCCGAGAAGAGCATTACAAAGCCAAAGCCGATACGCTCCACATAGGCACCGACGATCAGCGCAGGCGTGATCACCGCGAATGTCATCTGGAAGGCGAAGAACAGAATCTCGGGCAGGGTGCCTGACAGGCTGTCAGCAGTGACTCCCGACAGGCCGATCTTGCCCAAGCCGCCCCAGAGGCCCGATGTGTCGGGACCAAAGGCGATGGAGTATCCGGCGAAGAACCACAGCACGCTCATCAGACAGGCGACGCCGTAGGTATGCATGAAAACGCTCAGCACGTTGCGGCTGCGCACCAGCCCGCCATAGAAGAGCGCGAGCCCCGGTAATGTCATGAACAGGACCAAGGCCGTGGCGGTCATGATCCAGGCCGTATCAGCTGCGTTCATCTTGGTTTCCTCCCGAAAGGTTTTTGATTGCAAACGGGTGAAACGGATGTGCGCGCGCGACAAAAGTTAAAATGTGGGCAAAGCCGGTGATTAAACGGGCATTTCTACATTCGCCACATATTTAGGCAGCAATTTAGCCATGTCGCCTGTTTTGCGGGCGTTATGCAATCGCCTCAAAAATCAGCCCCAAGGCGAAATCGCGGGCAGCGCGGCGGACTTTATCACGGCCCAAGGCACCGAACTCTTGCGTTTGGGTGGTGATACCGGACGCCGTGGCGAGGCCAAAACAGACGCGGCCTTCGGGCTTATGCTCTGACCCGCCGGGGCCTGCGATACCGGTGATCGACACGGCGATCTGCGCGCCAGATCGTGCCAAGGCACCGCGCGCCATTTCAAGGGCGACCTGCTCGGACACCGCGCCGTGGGCGGTGAGTGTGTCAGGGCTGACGCCCAGAAGATCGATCTTGGCGGCATTGGTATAGGTGACAAACCCTCGGTCGAAGATCGCGGAGGATCCGGGGAGGTCCGTTAGGGCGGCGGCCACCATGCCGCCCGTGCAGCTTTCGGCGCAGGCGATCATGACCTCGCGCGTGCGGGCGCGGTCCAGAAGGGCGTGCAAATCAGGCAAAGAGATACACGTGATACAGCACGGCCAGTGCGATCACCCCCAGCAGTGCGAAAATGCCTGCAAAGATATCATCCAGCATCACGCCAAGCGCATCGCCGCGCCGGTCGGCCCAGCCGATGATCAGCGGTTTCCAGATGTCGAACAGACGGAACAGGGCAAAAGCCGCGATCCAGCCGGGCCACACCACAAGGATGTTCATATCCATCGTCCAACTGGCATAGCTGAGCGGCAGCAGCGCGACCCATTGGCCTGCAACCTCGTCGATCACGATTTCCGACGGATCATGATCCGCGCTTCCCGCGGTCATGCGTGCGGTGGCCCACCAACCTGCGGCAAAGGTAAGCACGATGCCTGCGATCAACAGCGGCAGCCCCCCGATGACATGAAGCAGCCAGGCCCAGGGCAGCGCGACCAGCGACCCCCAGGTGCCCGAAGCAGGGCGGATGTAACCCACCCCCAGAACGGTCGCGATCAGCTTTGCCAAAGTCATAGTTTCACCAATGTTGCTGTGGCCATGCAGGCGATGCCTTCGCCGCGGCCGGTAAATCCCAAACGTTCCGAGGTCGTCGCCTTGACCGACACACGGCTTTCCTCAAGGGACAGGATATCCGCCATCACGCGGCGCATCTCTGCGGCATGAGGCCCCACTTTGGGGTATTCGCAGATCAGCGTGCAATCCACATGGGTCAGGGTGAACCCTTCGCTGCGCGCCAGATCGGCGGCATGGCGCAGAAAGATTTGGCTTTGCGCCCCTTTCCACTGCGGGTCAGACGGGGGGAAATGCTGGCCGATGTCGCCCATAGCCAGCGCGCCATAAATCGCATCGGTGACCGTATGCATGCCGACATCGGCGTCGGAATGGCCGACCAGCCCCTGATCATGCGGAATATCAACGCCGCAAAGTGTGACATGATCCCCCGGACCGAAAGCATGTACATCAAACCCGTTGCCGGTGCGAATATCCATTGAAGACTCCAATATGCGGGCGGCGCGGGTCAAATCGCCCGGCACCGTGATTTTCAGGTTATCGACGCTGCCGGGGGTGATGGCAACCGCAACACCGGCGGCGCGGGCGACCTCTACATCATCGGCGGCGATGCCTTCAAAGGCGGCATGGGCGGCGCGGATCGTGGCCGCATCGAAGCCTTGCGGGGTTTGTGCGGCATAAAGCGCGGTGCGGTCCTGCGTGCCTGCGACGGCTCCGTCTTCGGCGACCCAAAGCGCGTCTGTGACAGGCAGGCCGGGGGCGGCTGCGGCATCTGTGGCCAGCGCGTCGATCACACCGTCGATGATCTGCGGCGTGACACAGGGGCGGGCGGCGTCATGGATCAGCACCAGATCCGCATCCCCCAGCAGCGCCAGACCGTTGCGCACCGATGCTGCACGATCCGCCCCGCCTTCGGCGACAAGACAGCCTTGCGCGGTGAATCCGTCGGCCTGCGCCATGTCACTGGCGTTCAATACGATGATGATCCGGTCCACCTGCGGATGCCGCTGGAAAGCCGCAAGCGTGTGGTCGATCACGCGTTTCCCGCACAGCGGCTGCCATTGTTTGGGCACGGCACCCCCCGCACGGGTGCCCCGTCCGGCGGCCACGATGAGCGCTGCGATTTTCGGTCTCGACGCCATCGCGCGCCCCCTTTGATAAACTCGCCCCGTTCTAAGCCTGCAAAGCAGCCTGTGCAATCGCCCGCGCGTGGTGCTTAAATTTTAGGCAATAGGTCAGTTTCTCACCAGTAAAAGCTTTTGGTTTGATTGAGTTTCGGCCCACCCCTCGGTAAACCAAAGGCAATTGCACAAGGATTAAGCGTTTGGATCTCTCGGATCTGCCCTTCAAACTCGACCCGCCTGTTTTGCTGGCTCCGATGGCGGGGATCACCGATCTGCCGTTCCGCACACTGGTGGCGTCTTTTGGCGCAGGGTTGGTGGTGTCAGAGATGGTTGCCAGCGTCGACATGATCAACGCCCGCCCCGGGACGCTGGAAAAGGCCGAACTGGGGCTTGGCGTCGAAGGCACTGCGGTACAGCTGGCAGGACGCGAGGCCGCCCCCATGGCCGAGGCCGCGCGGATGGTCGAAGGGCAGGGCGCGCGGGTGATCGACATCAATATGGGTTGCCCCGCCAAGAAGGTGACACAAGGCTATTCCGGCTCTGCGCTGATGAAAACGCCCGACCACGCGCTGCGCCTGATCGAGGCGGTGGTGAACGCGGTGAACGTGCCCGTCACGCTCAAGACGCGGCTGGGGTGGGACGACAATATGCTGAACGCGCCACAGATCGCCGCGCGGGCCGAAGCGGCGGGGATCACCATGATCACCATCCACGGACGCACGCGCTGCCAGTTCTATAAGGGGTCCGCCGATTGGGCCGCGATTGCGGGTGTCAAACAGGCGGTCTCAGTTCCCGTCATTGCCAATGGCGATATCATCAGCACCGATGCCGCGCGTCAGGCGCTAGCGCAGTCGGGGGCGGATGGTGTGATGATCGGGCGCGGTGCCCAAGGTAAACCGTGGCTGCTCGCTCAGGTGGCCCATGATCTGTTCGGCGCGCCCGCACCGGTCATCCCGCAGGGCGCCGATTTCGCGCGCATGGTGTCCGACCACTACGAGGCGATCATCCGGTTCTATGGCGAGGTGATTGGCCTGCGCGTCGCGCGCAAACATCTGGGGTGGTACATGGACACCAGCAACACCCCCGCTGATCTACGCCGCGCGGTACTGACCGCTGCCAGCCCCGCCGAGGTGCACCGTCTTATCCCGTCCGCCTGTCTGCCGGACCGCCAGTTGGAGGCTGCTTGATGTCGCTGGATACTGTTTTCGCATCGCTGCCCGTGCCCGCCATTCTGATCGATACAGACGACACGATCGCCGAGTTGAACTCGGAAGCCGAAGGGTTTCTGAACGCCTCTGCAAAATCCGTGCGCGGTGTGCCAGTGTGGGACATGATCGCCGTCGATGCCCCTCTGGAAGAGGCGTTCACCCGCGCCCGCGACAATGGCACGCCCTTGTTCGTCAACGATGTGGATGTCGGCAGCGGCCAGCGCCCGCCGGTGCAATGTGCGTTACACTTCGCGCCGCTGATCGATGCGGCGGGGCAGATGATCCTGATGATCACCCCCCGCGAGATGGCCGGTCGGATGACGCAGAATAATTCGGTCAAATCCGCCGCCAAATCCGCCATCGGCATGGCCGAGATGCTGGCCCATGAGATCAAGAACCCGCTGGCAGGGATCACCGGTGCCGCGCAACTGCTCAGCATGAATCTCAGCACCGAGGATCTGGAGCTCACAGACCTGATCGTCGCGGAATCGCGCCGGATCGTGAAGCTGCTGGAGCAGGTCGAACAATTCGGCAACCTCATGCCGCCGGAACGCAAGGCGGTGAACCTGCATGACGCGCTGGACCGCGCGCGCCGGTCTGCGCTGCTGGGGTTTGGCGCGCGCATGAAGATCATCGAGGATTACGACCCTTCGCTGCCGCCGGCCTTGGGTGACAAGGATCAGTTGTTGCAGGTGGTGCTGAACCTGATCAAGAACGCGTCAGAGGCGGCAGGCCCCTCGGGCGGGACGATCCGGTTGCACAGCTATTATGAACATTCCTTCCGCATGCGCCGATCCGACGGCACGGCGCAATCGTTGCCCTTGCAGATCGAAGTCATCGACGACGGCCCCGGTCTACCAGAGGCGATCCGCGCTGACGTGTTCGAACCCTTCGTATCCGGGCGCGAGAACGGCACCGGGCTGGGGCTGGCGCTGGTGAGCAAGATCATTTCCGACCACGGCGGCTGGATCACGGTGGAGTCTGTGCCCGGCAAGACCGTGTTCCGCATCTCACTGCCGCGGGCCGATAAGACCCAAATTGAAAATACCGCTTCCGATCAGGAGAATTAACGATGGATGGCACCGTTCTGGTCGCTGATGACGACCGCACAATCCGCACCGTTCTGACACAGGCACTGACCCGCGCAGGCTGCAAGGTGCACGCGACATCCAGCCTGACCACCCTGATGCGTTGGGTGGGCGAGGGCAAAGGCGACGTTGTGATCTCGGATGTGGTGATGCCCGACGGCAATGGGCTCGAGATGCTGCCCAAGATCGCGCAGGACCGACCCGGCTTGCCCGTGATCGTGATCTCGGCGCAGAACACGATCATGACCGCGATCAAGGCGGCAGAGGCGGAGGCTTATGACTACCTGCCCAAGCCTTTCGACCTGCCTGACCTGATGAAACGCACCGCCCGCGCGCTAGAGCGCAGCGGGCCGGCGCGCCGTCCGGCGCAGACCAGCTCTGACAGCGATGGGGATCGGGATGATCTGCCGCTGGTGGGGCGCACGCCGGTGATGCAAGCGCTCTACCGCGTGGTGGCGCGGGTGATGAACACGGATCTGCCGGTGTTGATCTGGGGCGAATCCGGCACAGGAAAGTCGCTGATCGGCAAGGCGATCCACGATTTCTCGGACCGGCGGAACCTGCCCTTTGTCACCGTCACCTCGGCCGAGTTGCAAGACCTTGAAGGCCCGACACGTGTCTTGGCGAGGGTCCGCGGCGGGACGCTGCTGATTGACGAGATCGGCGATTTCTCGGAAGAGATTCAGGCCCGTATCGCACGCATGATGGATACCCCCGGTGAACATGCGCCGCGCTTCCTTGCCACCAGCCAATCGGATCTGGCCGCCGCGATGAAGGCGGGGACCCTGCGGCGCGATCTGTATTATCGTCTCTCGGGGGCGACGCTGCATGTCCCCGCGCTGCGCGACCGCGTGGATGATATTGCCTTGCTCGCCGCGCATTTCCTTGAACGGTCGGAAACCGGCAATACCGCGCCGCGCGCCCTGTCCGAAGGGGCGGCGAAGGTCTTTGCCAACTATCAATGGCCCGGCAACGTGCGACAGTTGGAACACGCGATGCGGCAGCTCGCGCTGACCAGCCGCGCGCCGGAAATCACCCAATCCGAGGCAGAGCATGTGTTGGGCGCGCAACCCGACCCCGAACCGCTGCGCGCGCAGGCCAATACCGAAAAGCTTGGGGCCTCGGTCGAACGTCACCTACAGCGATACTTTGATCAACACGGTTCGATGCTGCCGCCCCCCGGACTTTACGCCCGTATCCTGCGCGAGATCGAAGCCCCGTTGATCGAGATCGCCCTTGCCGCAACCGCTGGCAATCAGGCGAAATGCGCGGATCTTCTGGGAATCAACCGCAATACGCTGAGAAAAAAGATCACGGACCTCGATATTGAGGTGACACGCGGTCGAAAAATGATGTAAAAGCGCCACATAACCGTGGCCATCTAGCCTCAAAGCCGGATCAGGACCACAAAAATGGGCGGTTGATGCATAGGTGCATCACATCATCGGTGAGGATAGCGGGTGCTTACCCGGTCACGCAGCTATTATCTTATGCGGCTTGAGCGCCTGCGCCGGATCAGGCGCGTGCGCAATCTGGCGACCCTGGGGCTTGTGGTTCTGGGGCCGGTGCTGGCGCTTGTCACCTATTTGGTGCTCGGCCCGCTTGAACAAGGCGGAAACACCCCCAGCCTGCGCATCATTCTGCTGATCGATCTGGTCTATATCCTGCTCGTCGCCGCCCTTGTGTTGAGCGAGGTCGCGCGGCTGGTGGCGGCGCGGCGGGCGAAGTCTGCGGGCTCGCGGTTGCACCTGCGTCTGACGGGGGTGTTCGCGCTGATGGCGCTGATCCCGACGGTGAGTGTTGCGATCTTCGCGGGGCTGACGATCAACGTGGGGCTTGAAGGCTGGTTCTCGGACCGGGTGCGGTCGGTGGTGGGCAATTCGCTGGCCGCCGCCGAAGCCTATGAGAACGAGCAAAGCGATGACCTGCGCGAAGATGCCATCGCCTTGGCCCGCGCGATTGATCAAGCGCGCACGCAGGGCGTTGATGTGCCTGACACCCAGCTTTTGGCGGACGGGCAACGCCTGATCCAGCGCGGCTTGCGCGAGGCCTATATGATCGACGGCACCGGCCAGATCCGCGCGCGCGGCGACCGGTCCTATCTGTTCGATTTCGAAGAACCGACACCCGAACAGATCCGCGAGGCACAAGAGCTCGACGGCGCGCCGCTGGTGATCGAGGATTGGGACAACAACGAATTCCGCGCGCTGGTGCTGATGGAAGCCTTTGTCGACCGCTATCTTTACGTCAGCCGCGATGTGGACGGAAAAATCCTGTCGCTGCTGGACGATACCAAGGAAACGGTGCGGCTGTACCAACAGCTTGAAAACGAGCGCGGCAAGCTGCTGTTCGAATTCGGTCTGCTTTATGTGGGCTTTGCGGTGATCCTGATTCTCGCAGCGGTCTGGCTGGGGCTGTGGTTTGCCGAACGTCTGTCAGGGCCGGTGGGCCGGTTGACGGGCGCGGCGCAGCAGGTCGGTGCCGGTGATCTTGAGGTTCAGGTCCGCGAGGAAGAAGGCGATGACGAGATCGCCATGCTTGGCCGCTACTTCAACCAGATGACCAAACAGTTGAAAGGCCAGCGCGAGACGTTGCTGGATAACACCCGCCAGATCGAACGCCGTCGTCGCCTGTTCGATTCGGTGCTTAGCTCCGTCACCTCGGGCGTCGTGGGGCTGGACCCCGAGGGGCGGGTGACCTTCGTCAACCGCTCTGCCGCGCGGCTGCTGGACTGGAGCGAGGACCAGCAATCGCTGGCGCTCTCGGTCGCGGTGCCGGAGTTCGGCCCGCTGTTCAATACGGTCGTCAAAGGGCAGAACGAGGTCGCGCAGGGCGAGATCAAGGTCTCGCGTCAGGGGCAGATGGAAAATCTGCTGGTGCGCGTCGCCACGCGGCGCAGCGAAGACGGGCGGCTTGAGGGCTATGTGGTGGCCTTTGACGATGTGACCGATCTGGTGAGCGCGCAGCGCATGGCCGCATGGGGCGACGTGGCGCGGCGCATTGCCCACGAGATCAAGAACCCGCTCACTCCGATCCAGCTGAGCGCCGAGCGGATCAAACGCAAGTTCGGCCCCAAGCTGCCCGAGGACGCCGCCAGCCTTGACCAGATGACCGGCGTGATCATCCGCCAGACCGGCGACCTGCGCCGTATCGTCGACGAATTCTCCAAATTCGCGCGCATGCCAGAGCCTGAGACCTCTGTGCAGAATGTCGTTCAGGTGTTGCAGGATGCGGTCTTGTTGCAGCAGTCGGGCCAGCCCGACGTGACCATCAGCGCCAATCTGCCGACACAAGAGATACTGGCGCGCGTGGACCAGACAATGCTGTCGCAAGCCTTAACAAATTTGATTAAGAACGCGGGAGAAGCCATTGAAAGCCGTAAGCAAAATGATCCAGAGGCCGATATAGACCCGCGCATCGAGGTGCAGTTGACCACAACCCAAACGGCGCTACAAATCACCATAGCGGATAATGGCATCGGATTGCCGGAAGACCGCGCGCGACTGTTCGAGCCATATGTCACCACCCGATCCGAAGGGACTGGCCTTGGCCTGCCCATCGTGAAAAAGATCATCGAAGAACACGGCGGGACGTTGTCGTTGGAAAACGCGCCGGTCTTCGCGGGCGAAACACATTTCGGCGCAATGGCGGTGATCACGCTACCCCTTGCTGCCCCCACCGGAACCCCAGAACTGGAGACCCATAATGAGTGACATCCTGATCGTTGACGACGAACGCGACATCCGCGAGTTGATTTCGGACATTCTGGAAGACGAGGGCTTTGTCACGCGGTTGGCCGGCAATTCGGACGAGGCGATCTCGGCCATCAATGCGGAGCCGCCGGCGCTGATGATCCTTGATATCTGGTTGAAAGACAGCCGGATGGACGGGATCGACATTCTGAAAACGGTAAAGCGGGACAATCCGGATGTGCCTGTTGTCATCATCTCGGGGCATGGGAACATCGAAATCGCGGTCGCGGCGATCAAGCAGGGTGCCTATGACTTCATCGAAAAACCCTTCAATATCGACCAGTTGATGGTGGTGATCCGCCGCGCGATGGAAACCTCGCGCCTGCGTCGCGAGAACCACAGCCTCAAGCGGCGCGAGGTCGCGAGCACTGATATGATCGGCAGCTCGACCGCCTTCAAAACACTGATGGGGCAGCTTGACAAGGTCACGAAATCGAACGGTCGGGTGATGCTGCGCGGCCCTGCGGGGGCGGGCAAAGAGATCGCCGCGCGCTATATCCATGCCAATTCCAACCGGGCCTCGGCCCCCTTCGTGACGGTCAACTGCGCCAGTGTCGCGCCGGACCGCATGGAGGAAGTGTTGTTTGGCCGTGAAACCCCTGACCGCGGGGTAGAGCCGGGCCTGCTGGAACAGGCGCATGGCGGGGTGATCTTCTTTGACGAGGTGGCCGATCTGCCGCTGGGGACACAATCGAAAATCCTCCGTGTCCTGGTGGACCAGCAATTCACCCGCGTCGGCGGCAACGACAAGGTGCGTGTCGATCTGCGTGTTATATCCAGCACAAACAAGGACTTGGATGCCGCGATTAAAGCGGACACCTTCCGGCAGGAGCTATTTCACCGGCTCAACGTCGTGCCGATCTCTGTCCCGTCGCTGGAGGACCGCCGCGAGGATATCCCAGTCCTGGCGCGCCACTTTATCGCGGATTTCAATGCCTCGCAGGGGTTGCCGCTGCGCGAATTCTCGGGCGATGCAGAGGCGTTGTTGCAGACGATGGTCTGGCCGGGCAACGTGCGTCAGCTCAAGAACCTGGTGGAACGTGTGCTGATCCTTGGCGACGGCACCGGCCCGATCGAAGCGCGCGAGCTGCCGGGCGAGGAAGAAACCACCGACGAAGAGGGGCGCGTGGTGCTGTCTGGTGCCTTGGCGACCTTGCCCCTGCGCGAGGCCCGCGAAGCGTTTGAACGCGAATACCTGCTGACCCAGATCAACCGGTTCGGCGGCAACATCAGCCGCACCGCGAATTTCGTCGGCATGGAACGGTCGGCGCTGCACCGTAAGCTCAAAAGTCTCGGGGTGGTGACCTCGGCTAAGTCGGGCACGCGGGTGGCGCATGTGGATGATGACGGGGCAGCCGATAGCTGACCCTATTCGCTACCCCCGCGTCACGATCTGGAAACTGCCGTCGTCATTGCGGATCACGCAGGCGCTTTCAGTCAGCGCGGGCAGGGCGGTTGTGCGCCCCTGCGGCGCGGCCTTGGCGATGCCAGCGGGGCATTGCGGGATCGACACCGGGGCAAAGCCCGCATCGGCCATACATTGCGTTTCAACCCTTTTGCGCAGATCGGCACTGGGATCGACCGTATAGGTTTGCCCGGGCTCGAAATATCCCGCGCGGGAAGTGCAACGTCCATCGGACCGGCAGACGCGGCGCGGCGGGATGAAACGGGGCGGGGTGCGCACGGTTTGAAGCACCACAGGCACCTGTGCCAAGGCATCGACCTGACATTGCGTGGTCTGGCGTTCGACCGTCGCGACAGTGGCACCGGGTTTGTAGTAGGTGTTCAACGGTGCGCAGGCCGCCAGTGCCACGCCACCCCAGATGATCAATGCCGTTTTTCGCATATGCGCCCCCCGTCTTGCTATGGAAGCATAGTCTGACATTTGAATTGACCCTTGCATAGCCATCTGTCATTCAAATCACTGGCATATCACGGGTCACGCGGGCACGCCCCAGCTGGTGACGCAAGGCAAGGCTTCACGCCAAAGGAACCCCATTTATGAAAGTGATCATTTGCGGCGCAGGGCAGGTCGGGTGGCAGATTGCCCGCCATCTTTCGGGCGAACGCAACGACGTCACAATCGTTGACAGCAACGCCGATCTGGTGCGCCGCGCCACCGATACGCTGGATGTGCAAGGGATCGCCGGCTTTGCAAGCTACCCCGACGTGCTGGACCGCGCCGGTGCCCGCGATGCCGAGATGATCATTGCCGCCACCCATTCGGACGAGGTGAACATGGTCACCTGTCAGGTGGCCCATTCGGTCTTTGGCATCAACCGCAAGATCGCGCGACTGCGCAGCCAATCCTATCTGACGGCGATCTATTCCGATCTTTATCGTCGCGATCACATGCCGATCGACGTTGTAATCTCGCCCGAGAAAGAGGTGGCGAATGCGGCGTTGCAGCGGCTGTCGGCCCCAGCGGCCTTTGATACAGAAACTTTCATGGACGGGATGGCGCATCTGATCGGTATCCAGATCGACGAAGACTGCCCGGTTGTGAACACGCCGCTGCGACAGTTGACCGATCTGTTCTCGACGCTGCGCGCTGTCGTCGTCGGAGTGCGCCGTGATGGCACGCTGTTTGCGCCGGAATCCAAGGACCAGCTGTTTGTCGGTGACGCCTGCTATGTCTTTTGCCACCGCGATGACATCCCCCGCACGCTCGAGATTTTTGGCAAGACCACCAGCAAGCTTGAACGTGTCGTGCTTGTGGGCGGGGGGAATGTCGGGCTGGCCGTGGCCCAGAACCTCGAGGCGCGCGGCAAGCGGGTGCGCACCAAGATGATCGAGAAGAACCGCCGCATCGCGGAACGCGCCGCCGAGGCGTTGGAGCGGACGATCGTGCTCAACGGCGACGGGCTGGACGCGTCCCTGCTGGCCGAAGCGGGCATTGGCCGCGCCGATGCGATGATGGCAATCACCGATGACGACAAGACCAACATGCTGGCCTGCGTGCGCGCCAAATCCGAAGGCTGCCCCTATGTCATCGCGCTGATCAACGACCCCACGCTGGTCCCGCTGATGGAGCCTTTGGGCATCGACGCCTATATCAACCCGCGTTCCACCACCGTCAGCTCTATCCTGCGACACATCCGTCACGGGCGGGTGCGGTCGGTCTACTCCATCGGCGACGCCGAGGCAGAGGTGATCGAGGCCGAGGTGCTGTCGACCTCGCCGATTGCGGGCAAACGCGTGTCCGACATTGATTTCCCCGAAGGGGCGCTGATGGGCATGGTTCGCAAGGGCGACGAGGTGATGCGCCCCCTCGGCACCACACGCATCGAAGAAGGTGACGTCATCGCTGTGTTCTGTCTGGCCAAAGACGTGCCGCAGGTCGAACAGCTGATGCAGGTCTCCATCGACTTTTTCTGATGGTGCCTGCGTCCAAATTACCGGAGCGCCGCACGTGAGACGCAAATCCTATATCCGCCGCGAGATCCTTGAACTGCCGCTGTTCTTGCTGATTTTCGGTGTGTTCAGCGCCTCGACAATCTTCCCAGCGATCTTTGCGCTGACCACCCAAGACCATCTGGCATCGCGGGCGTTTTTCTATTCGGGGCTGCTGGGGGTGTTTATCTTTACCCTGATTGCGGTCGCCCATGCCGGACGGCGCGCGCGGCACGGGGCCTTGGGGCCGCTGATGTCGCTGTTTTCCAGCTTTGTCTTTTTGCCCGCGCTGCTGGCGATCCCGTTTCTTGAGGCCCTGCCGACCACGCGGTTCCTGCACGCCTATTTCGATATGGTCAGCGCGATCACCACGACCGGCGCGACGCTGTTCGATGATCCCGGACGGATCAGTGACACGCTTCATCTGTGGCGCGCGCAGGTCGCCTGGATGGGCGGCCTGCTGATGTGGATCGCGGCGTCGGCCATTCTGGCCCCCTTACACCTTGGCGGATTCGAGGTGACCTCGCAGGCCGAACCCGGCAACCCGGACGAACGCCGCAGCAATATGGGCCAGATCGACCCGCGCCAACGGTTGCTGCGGTCCGCGGCGGCGCTGACGCCCACCTATCTTGCGCTGACGCTTTTGCTTTGGGTGCTGTTGCTGGCCAACGGGGACCGATCGCTGGTGGCGCTGTGTCATGCAATGTCGGTGCTGGCGACCTCGGGCATCTCGCCCCTAGGGGGGACGCATGACACCGGTGTCGGCTTTGGCGCGGAAGCGATGATGATGCTGTTCATGCTGTTCGCGCTGTCGCGGCTGACCTTTTCCAAAGACACGGTGACGGCGACGCAAGGGGGGCTGTTTACCGATCCAGAATTCCGCATGGGGCTGGCGCTGATCCTCGGCGTGCCTGTGGTGCTGTTCGTGCGCCATTTTCTTGGCGCTTTCGATGTGCATGCAAGCGCCGAAGCACTTGAGACCGGCAGCGCCTTCTGGGGGGCCATGTTCACAGTCACCTCCTTTCTGACCACCACCGGATTTGTCAGCGCCTCATGGGCCGAAGCGCAAAGCTGGTCGGGGCTCGAGACTCCGGGGCTGATCCTCATGGGGCTGGCGCTGATCGGCGGCGGAGTGGCGACCACGGCGGGCGGGGTCAAGCTGCTGCGGGTCTTTGCACTGTATCGCAACGGCGTCCGCGAGATGGAACGGCTGGTCCATCCACACTCTGTCTCGGGTGCCGGGCAAGCGGGGCGGCGGCTGCAAAGCAACGGAGCGTTTATCGCCTGGATCTTCTTTATGCTGTTCGCGCTGTCGCTGGCGGGGGTGACCCTGCTGCTGACCTTTGTCGGCGCGCCCTTTGCCGATGCGCTGGTAATGTCGGTGGCCACACTGGCGACAACCGGCCCGTTGATGGAGTTTGCCGCCGATGCCCCCATCGCGTTGATCCAGCTGGGCGACGGGGCCAAGATGATCCTATGTGCGGCGATGGTGTTGGGGCGGCTGGAAACTTTGGCGATTATTGCGCTGCTTACCCCAGATCTGTGGCGCGCGTGACACGGGATGCGGCTTTGCGCGCAACAGTTCTGACATTTTGGGGTGGAAACTCTGTGCGCGGGTCTTCATAGTCTTCCGAAGGGGTAAACCGATCCGCGGTTGCCAGCAAGAACAACAGCAAGAATAAGAGCGAGACCAACAATGGCGGCTGACCGACAAAACCTGCAAGACGCATTCCTGAACCATGTGCGCAAGACAAAGGTGCCGGTAACGATTTTCCTGATCAACGGTGTGAAGCTGCAAGGCGTCATCACATGGTTTGACAATTTCTGTGTTCTTCTGCGCCGTGATGGCCAATCGCAGCTTGTGTACAAACATGCGATTTCCACGATCATGCCAAGCACGCCGATCTCGCTATACGAGGGTGAAGACGCTAATTGAGCCGTCCTCCGTTTCAAATTGATGACACCGCAGGCCCGAAGCGTACCCGGGCTTGGGTGATTCACCCTGACATCAAGTCAGACAATGACCGCCGCATCGCGGAGCCCGCTTTGGCGGAAGCCGTTGCCTTGGCCCGTGCCCTGCCGCATCTGGACGTGGAAGGGGCCAACATCGTGCCCCTGCGCACCGTCAGCGCGGGCATGCTGTTCGGCTCTGGCAAGATCGAGGAGCTTCGGCTTGTCTTTGAAGAGGCCGAGGTTGAACTGGTGCTGGTCGATGGACCAGTGACGCCGGTCCAGCAGCGCAACCTTGAAAAAGCATGGGGCGTCAAACTGCTTGACCGTACCGGTCTGATCCTCGAGATTTTCAGCGACCGCGCCGCCACCCGCGAAGGGGTGCTGCAGGTCGAAATGGCTGCGCTGAACTATCAGCGCACGCGTCTGGTCCGCGCCTGGACTCACCTTGAACGTCAAAGGGGTGGTTTGGGCTTTGTCGGGGGCCCCGGCGAAACCCAGATTGAATCGGACCGCCGCGCCATTGACGAACAACTGGTGCGCTTGCGCCGACAGTTGGACAAGGTCGTCAAGACTCGCGCCTTGCACCGCGCCGCGCGTGCCAAGGTACCGTTCCCCATCGTGGCGCTTGTGGGCTATACCAACGCAGGCAAATCGACGTTGTTCAACCGGATGACCGGGGCCGATGTGATGGCGAAAGACATGCTTTTCGCCACGCTGGACCCGACCATGCGCAGCCTTGTGCTGCCCGACGGGCCAGAGATCATTCTAAGCGACACCGTGGGCTTCATCTCTGACCTGCCGACTGAACTGGTCGCCGCCTTCCGCGCCACACTGGAAGAGGTTCTGGCCGCCGATATCATCTGCCACGTGCGCGATATCTCTCATGCAGAGACGGAAAGCCAGGCACGCAATGTGCGCGATATCCTTACGTCTTTGGGCGTGCCCAAGGATACGCGCAGCTTCGAGGTCTGGAACAAGCTCGACCAGTTGGATGACGACCGTGCCGCCGCCGTACGCGCCCGTGCGCAGCGCGACGACAGTGTTCTTGCCATCTCTGCCATCACGGGTGAGGGGTTGGACGCGTTGCAAGCGGTCATCGCCGAAGCGCTGCAAGGTGCTGTGCGTGAAGCCGAACTGACGCTAGCCTTTGCCGACGGCAAGAAACGCGCCTGGCTGTTCGAACAGGACGTCGTGATCGAGGAAACCCAAACCGAAGACGGGTTTAACTTGATCGTGCGTTGGTCGGCACAGCAAGAAGCGCAATACCAGCGGCTGTAAGGCCGGCAGCTTTCGGGACCAATTGAAATAAGATAAAAAACGCTCGGAAAAGTCGCATTTTCCAAGCGCTGCTGCATATGATTGGGGAGCGTTGATTTTTCAGGAGCCCCCGATGACTTTGATTATTCTTTATGTACTGACATTCGTGATCTTTCTGGGGCTCGACTTTCTGGGCCTGAGCTATCTGATCAAACCGGTTTTCAGCCGTGATATCGGCCCCTTGCTGCTGGACCAGTTCCGGCTGCTGCCTGCCTTTGTCTTCTATGCCTTCTATATTGCTGTGCTGCTGTATTTCGTCAGCTGGCCCGCGATTGCACAGGATAAATCCTTGCTGTGGGTCTTTGGCAATGCGGCGCTGATCGGGGCCTTGGGGTATGGCACCTATGAGTTCACCAACCTCGCGACGTTGAAAGACTGGACACCGCAGATGGTGGCGACGGATTTCTCTTGGGGGGTGGTGTTGACGGGGACCTCTGCCACCTTGGGGGTCTGGGGCACGCGGGTGTTTTCCTGACGGTTCAGGGGTCAGAGAAGAGGGGGCCAGCCCCCCGGCCTTTGGCCGTCCCCCGGGATTTTGGGCCATTTGGAATTAGCGGCCAAGCTCGGACGAGAAGCGCCATGCGCCGGGTTGGAGCTTGTGCAGTTCCCAGTCGCCGACGCGCGCGCGGATCAGGCGGAGTGTCGGCAGGCCGACATGGGCCGTCATGCGCCGCACCTGACGGTTACGACCTTCGGTGATCGTGATCTCGAGCCAGGCATCAGGGACGGATTTGCGGAACCGCACCGGCGGGTCGCGGTCCCACAGAGGGTCGGGCGGGTCCATCAGCCGCGCCTTGGCGGGGGCGGTCTTGCCGTCTTTGAGCGTGACACCACTGCGCAAAGCGGCGAGGGCTTGTTCATCCGGCGTGCCTTCGACCTGCACCCAATAGGTTTTGGCCAGTTTATATTTCGGATGCGAGATACGGGCTTGCAGCGGGCCGCTGTCAGTCAGCACCATCAGCCCTTCGCTGTCGCGGTCCAGCCGTCCGGCGGGGTAGAAGCCCTTTTCATCGATATAGGCCGACAGGGTCGGGCGCGGCGAGCCTTCGGTGCCCTTGTCGGTGAATTGGGACAAGACGCCAAAAGGTTTGTTGAAAAGGATCACGCGGTTCATTCTGCCTCCGGTATCAGCTTGGTGATGCCGACGGGGGCGGCGCGGGCAAGCTCTTCGTCCAGCGACATGGGAATGTATTCGCCGCGCCGCCAGAGCTGTGCCAGATCGTCGTAGTGATGCGACAGGAAGTGGCCCGATTGGCCCGTTGATGTGATGAACACCGATGAATCCGGATCGGCGAAGTCATAAACCCCGCGGAAGCCTGCGCCGTGGACATTGGCGAAAGGGTCCGGCCCCGTGCCACGGGTGCGGCCACGCAGGAGGGTGTTGTCACCGCCCGAGGTCGACTGGCGGATGTTCATGAAGTAGCGCAACACGGGAACTTCGCCCAAGGTCTGGTGGTCGTGGGTGGCTTGGTGTGCGTCGCCCCACCGCAGGGATTCCAGCTGGGTTCCCCATGTCTCGTTGATCCAGATCAGCGCATCGTCCAGCGCCATGCGGGCCATGTCGGGGCAGGTCTCTTTCGGGGCGGATTGCAGCACGTCGCACCATGCGGCCGCACCGTCCACATCGCGGAAAACACGTTCGATGAACAGCGGATCGGCATGATCGAATTCCTCCGCCAAGGCTCCAAGCTCGTCCTGGATCAGCCGTTGCTGCAAGGCGCGCAGCCAGGCGGCATAGATCAGCGGTTCGGGCAGATGTTCGTTCATCTCGCCCGACCAGCCGGCAAGCAGGGTCAGCGCGCGCTGGCGTTGGCGTTCGGGCGTGCCTTCGGGCGCGGTTTCGCCGGTGAACCAAAGCTCGGCCCCGATCAGCGGTAGCAGAGAGCGCGCGGTGAAGCTGACCGTATCCAGCTGCGCTTCGATAAAGCTGTCGCGGGTGTGCACCTGGCGGCGCTGCATCAGGTTGCGCCACCGCTGGATGCGTTGCGTATCGCCCCAGAGGAAGGACACGTGGTTGGGGAAGGGGCGGTCCACCGTCTTGTTGTTGGTATTGCCGATAATCCCGCCACGGGGCGACAGGAATTCGGGGTTTGCGCTATAGGGCAGGCGGCCCTGCCAGCGGTTCGCGGCGATCCAGCCCGGTGTGGGCATGCGCCCCTGGCTTTGATGCGCGGCGTCGCGGGCGGGCAGCGCGCCGATGGTTTTCATCGCGATGGTATTCACATCCACCAGCGTCAGGTTTTGCGACGGCGCGATATAGGCCTCGCCCGCGGTGATCCCTTCCTCGACGGTCTTGGCCTCCATCAACTGCATGGCCGCGGCGATCGAGGTATCGGCGGGGTCAAGCGCAGTCCAGTTCAGCGCGGCGACATGACCGGGCGGGGTGATCGCAGCAAGGTTATAGTGGCTGCCGGGAAGCACCGGCCCATTGTCGGTCCAGCGCAGGGTCAGCGTGATCGGGTCGGCATCCTTGACCGTGATGATCGACGCGCGTTTGGCGAATTTCTTGAACCCGTCGGGGGTGCGATATTCCTCGCTGTTGTCGGGATTCAGTTCTTCGATATAGACGTCCTGATCGTCAGCATAGGATGAGGTGATCCCCCAGCCAAGCGCGCTGCTGCGCCCTGTCAGCACCACGGGGATACCGGGGATCGTGCCGCCGATGACACCGCCCGATTGCAACTCGAGCCGCGCGAGGTACCAGATGGTCGGCGCGGTGAAGCCCAGATGCGGGTCATTGGCGATCAGCGTCCCGCCCGAGGCAGAGCGATCCCGTGCGGCAGCCCAGGCGTTGGAGGCACCCGCCAGATCAAAGGATTTGAACGGCGACAGCGGCGAGGGATCGAGGGGGATATTGGCGGCGAACTGCGGCAGGCCGGGCGCCAGCTGCGCATATTCGGGCAGGGCGGCGATGCCACTGCCGGGGGCGTCAGGCAGGATATCCGACAGGCGCTTTTGATCGGGCAGCGCCAGCGAGGTGCGGGCGCGCTTGACCTCGGCATCCAGATGCCCCGACAGCTGCAAGGCCATCAGCTTGACCAGCGCCACGGAATCCGCCGCGCGCCAGGGGGCGACGGGTGCATCAAACAGCAGCATTTCGGGCGCACCGCGGCCCAGGGCTTCGGTGTTGATCTGGTCCAGCCGGGCATTCACCCCGGCGGCATAGGCATCCAGCGCTGCGCGGGTCTTGGGGTCGAGCGCCTGAAGCGATTGCACCGACAAGGTATAAAGATCAAAGCGACGCAGCATGCGGTCGATACGGACGGTGGTGGTGCCGAAAACCTCGGACAAGCGGCCTTGGACCGTGCGGCGCATGGTGATCATCTGCCACAGACGGTCCTGCGCATGGGCAAAGCCCAGCCCGTAGAACACATCTTGGTCACTTTCCCCGAATATATGCGGCACATTGGCGTTGTCGCGCACGATCTCCACCTCGGCCCCGAGGTTGGGTACGCGGACCGTATCGTCGTAGTCTGGCAGCGACCGCGAGGCCAGCCAATAGGCACCGCCGACACCAATTACCGCCAGCACCACCAAGAGCGTTGCAATTCGCATCAGCCACCGAAAAACCACTGCCATGTCACGCTCCTGGGTATATCTACGCGCGATTGACCAATGCGCGCAGGGTGATAGGTTCCTCTCAGGCAATAGCGCAACTGAATGACAAGGAAAAGACGATGGCAAAGCTCGCATTTTTGGGATTGGGCGTGATGGGTGCGCCAATGGCCGCGCATCTGCAAAAAGCGGGGCATGACGTGACCGTGTACAACCGCACCACAGAGAAGGCGCGCGCTTGGGCAGAAACCCACGGTGGCAAGATGGCAGAGACGCCCAAAGCCGCCGCTGAAGGAGCAGAGATCGTTTTTTCCTGCGTCGGCAATGATGACGATCTGCGCTCCGTCTGCGTTGGTGACGACGGCGCTTTTGCCGGAATGGGCGAGGGCACGATTTTTGTCGATCACACCACAGTCTCGGCCGCGGTGACGCGCGAATTGCACGCGGCGGCGGATGCGCGCCAGATCAGCTTTGTCGATGCGCCGATTTCCGGCGGGCAGGCGGGGGCGGAGAATGGCCAGCTGTCCATCATGTGCGGTGGCGATTCCGGTGCCTTTGATCGTGCGCTGCCCGTGATGGAGGTTTACGCCAAGATCTGCCGTCGCCTTGGCGACAGTGGTGCCGGCCAGATGACCAAGATGTGCAACCAGATTGCCATTGCTGGTCTGGTGCAGGGCCTGAGCGAGGCGCTGCATTTCGCCCAGAAGGCCGGATTGGACGGGCGCGATGTGGTCGAGGTGATCAGCCAGGGTGCCGCAGGCAGCTGGCAGATGGCCAACCGCTACGAGACAATGCTGGATGATAAATTCGACCACGGGTTTGCCGTGGACTGGATGCGCAAGGATCTGGGGATTTGTCTGGACACCGGCAACGAGATCGACGCGAGCCTGCCTGTCACGGCGCTGGTCGATCAGTTCTATAAGGATGTGCAGAAAATGGGGGGCGGACGTTGGGACACGTCGGCGCTGTTCAAACGTCTGAACGCCTTGGGTTAAGCCCAAAGCTGCCCGATCCGCGATGGTGCGGATCGGGCGTTATGCTTAGGGAATGATGCGCGAATATTTCGTGCCTTCCAGCGTGGCACCGATACGCAGACCGGCGCGGCCAAAGACGGCGGCCAGCACGGGGGCAAGCACGGTTGTGGTATCCGCTTCGACGCTTTCACCACGATCCGAGATGACATATTCCAGATCGGCACCCGCAGCCCAACCGGGGGAGCGGCGGAAATCGCTGAGCGCGGCTTCCGTCATGAAGAACAGCACATGCGCGTATTGCTGCGCCCCGATCTGCAAGCCGCCCGTCGCCTTGGTGACCGAGTAATAGTCGACAGTCACGTTATTCACCCGCAGCGCACCACGGCCATAGGCACCGCCAAAGCCAAGCCCGGCCTCGGTCACAAGCGGCATGATCAGCATACCGTTGGATTTTTCCGCCAGTTGCCGCGTGTTGGGGAAGCTGCGGTACATCGCGTTGAGCGTCGCATCGACGCGGGCGTCGATCATCCCGCTGCCACGGCTGCCGACACCGTTGCCACATGCCGCAACGGCACCCGCGCTTGCAATCGCACCCAAAGCGAAAGCCCGGCGCGAGAAAGTGTTGTTTGTCATAGTCTTCTGCCTGTAATTGCCTGTGCCGGTTCATCCGGTTTCTGCGCGATCTTATGCTCAAAACCCGCGGGTGTCACGAATTTAGGGCTTGAATCGGCGGTGATCTGCCACACGTGGCGTGTTATTTGCGCATCGAAGCCGCGTTATCCGTTCATCAACCGCGCCACGGCAGGGGCAAAATACGTCAAGACCCCGTCACAGCCCGCACGTTTGAACCCCATCAGGCTTTCCATCATCACGCGGTCTTCGTCGATCCAGCCATTCTGGGCGGCGGCTTTCACCATGCTGTATTCACCCGACACCTGATAGGCAAAGGTCGGTGCCCCAAAGCTGGATTTCACGCGGTGGCAGATATCAAGATACGGCATGCCGGGTTTGACCATGACCATATCGGCCCCTTCGCGCAGATCACGCTCGATCAGGCGGATCGACTCGTTGCTGTTGGCGTAATCCATCTGATAGGTCTTCTTGTCGCCGGTCAGCGCCCCCGAGGCCCCCACAGCATCGCGGAACGGGCCATAGAAGGCCGAGGCGTATTTCGCCGCGTAGCTCATGATCATCACGTCGGAATGGCTCGCCCCTTCAAGGCCCGCGCGGATCGCGGCGATGCGCCCGTCCATCATATCGGACGGCCCGATGATATCCGCGCCTGCGTCGGCCTGCGCCAGCGCCATCTTGACCAATGCCTCGACCGTACGATCGTTCACAATGATCCCGTCTTCGACAAAGCCGTCATGGCCGTTGATATTATAGGTGTCCAGCGCGACATCGGTCATGAGGACCATATCGGGCACCGCCTCGCGGATCGCGCGAATGGCGCGGTTGGCGTTGTTTTCAGGATCCCAGGCGCCGGCGCAATCCTCTGTCCGGTCCTCGATACCGGTATAGGGGAAGATACACATCGCCCCGATCCCCAGATCAGAAGCCTCGCGCGCGGCATCGACCAGCTTGTCAACGCTGCGCCGATAGACGCCGGGCATGGAGGGGACGGGCTCTTCCACGCCCTCACCGCTGCGCACGAACACCGGCCAGATCAGATCCCCCAAGGACAGCGCATTTTCACGGACCAATGCACGGACGCCCTCGGATTGACGGGTGCGGCGCAGGCGGGTGGCGGGAAAGGGGGCTTGTTGGGGTCTCATGCAAAAATACCTCAGATGCTACCGGGCAAGGCTTGCCACGTATTTTTGCACGGCTCAAGGCTAGGAATTTCGCGAACGCGCCGCTATGACAGGCAGACGATTGTAGGGCAGCACGTCTGAACACAATGATTTCACTTCAAAGATGAGCGCACCTTGACCCTCTATCAGACAATTTTCGAAGTCATCGACATGCGGTCTTTTTCCAACCTGTGGTACTGGATCGCCGTTGCGGTGATCTGGTCTTCTGCCAGCCATTGGGTCTTGGGCGTGCCCTTTGATATGGTGCTGCGCGCGCGGCGCAACGGTGAACAGGCGCTGGTCGACCTGGAGGATATGGCACGCATCAACGTGAACCGTATTCTATATATCACCCAAGTGTCCGGCATCTGGATTTTGGGGTTCACCTGCTTTTTCATGACGATGCTCTTTACGCTGGCGGTTTTCTACCGGTTCGAATTCGCCCAAGCCGTGCTGTTGCTGGCTTTTCCGTTGTGTCTGGTAGGGGTGCTGAGCGTGTCGACCGCGCAGCAGATCCGCGAGGATTCCGGCACCGGCGACCGCCTGATCAAACGGCTGAACCGTCACCGTCTTTATACCCAGATCATCGGGATGATTTCGATTTTCATCACATCGATGTGGGGCATGTACCAAAACCTTTATACAGGTCCGTTTGGCGGTTGAAAAAACCGCGATCGGATACAGGTAGCTGCTGATGTCAGAGAAATCCCAAATCACGCTGTCCGGCGTTCCCGAAGGTTTTGACGCACAGGCGGTGCTGAACGAACTGGGCAAAAGTGGCACACCGGTGCTGCATATTGCCCGCGATGACAAACGCATGGTGGCAATGCAGGCGGCACTGCGCTTTTTCGCGCCGGATGTGCCTGTGGTCGTCTTCCCCGGATGGGATTGCCTGCCCTATGACCGCGTGTCGCCCAATGCCGATATCTCGGCGCAGCGGATGGCGACGCTGGCGGGACTGGTGCATGGAATGCCGGACCGTTTTATCCTGCTGACCACGCTGAACGCCGCGACCCAGCGGGTGCCTGCGCGCGATGTGCTGCGCGATGCCGCGTTTTCGGCCCGTGTGGGCGACCGGATAGACGAGGCAGCCTTGCGCGGGTTCCTTGTCCGCATGGGCTTTGTCCAGAGCCCGACGGTGACCGAACCGGGCGACTACGCGATCCGCGGCGGCATCATCGACATTTTCCCACCCGGCGATCTTGGCCCTGTGCGACTGGACCTCTTTGGCGATACGCTGGACGGGGCGCGCCGCTTTGATCCGGTGACACAGCGCACCACAGAAAAGCTGGAGCTCGTGGAGCTTGCCCCCGTCAGCGAAGTCATCCTTGACGAAAGTGCTATCACCCGTTTCCGCCAGAACTACCGGATCGAATTCGGGGCCGCGGGGACCGATGATCCGCTGTATGAAGCGATCAGCGCAGGGCGCAAGCATCAGGGCGCGGAACACTGGATGTCGTTCTTTCACGAGACGCTCGAGACCTTGTTCGACTACGTGCCGCGGGCGACGATCACGCTGGACGACCAACTGACCGCGCAACGTTTGTCGCGGTGGGAGAGTATCGCGGATCAATATGAAACCCGCAGGCTGGCGATGGCGAACCGGTCGAAGATGGATAGCGTCTACAAGCCCGCACCGCCCGAGGGGCTGTACCTGACCGACACCGCGTGGGAAACCGCGCTGATCGGCAAACGCGTGATCAGTTTCAAGCCGCTCCCCCAGCCGACGGGTCCGCATGTGCTGGATGCGGGCGGACGCTTGGGGCGTAACTTCGCCCCCGAGCGGCAACAGGAAACCGTAAGCCTTTTCGGTGCTTTGGCCGCGCATATTAAAGCAAAACTTCAAGAAGGTCCGGTGGTCATCGCCAGCTATTCCGATGGCGCGCGGGAACGGCTGACTGGGCTGATCGAAGACGAAGGCATGGGCGAGACCATCGCCATCAAGAATGGCACCCGCATCGGCAAACGCGGGCTGCATCTGGCGGTTTGGGCGTTGGAACACGGGTTCGAAGCCCCGTGGGAAAGCAGCAGCAGCGCGTCGAAACTGACTGTCATCTCTGAACAAGACATCCTTGGCGACCGCTTGATCCGCGCGCCGAAACGTAAACGGCGGGCCGAGAATTTCCTAACCGAGACACAATCGCTGAGCCCCGGCGATCTGGTCGTGCATGTGGATCACGGTGTCGGCCGCTATCTGGGGATGGAGGTGGTGACCGCCGCCGGTGCCGCCCATGAATGTCTGCTGCTGGAATACGCCGAAAGCTCGAAGCTCTATCTGCCGGTCGAGAATATCGAACTGCTGTCACGCTATGGCCATGACGAGGGGCTGCTTGACAAGCTGGGCGGTGGCGCGTGGCAGTCCAAGAAAGCCAAGCTCAAGGAACGCATCCGCGAGATGGCGGACAAGCTGATCCGCATCGCCGCCGAACGTGCGCTGCGCAAAGCGCCTGTCATGGATTCGCCCCCCGGCATGTGGGACGCGTTTTCCGCGCGCTTCCCCTATACCGAGACCGACGACCAGTTGAATGCCATCTCGGATGTGCTGGACGATCTGACCAGCGGCAACCCGATGGACCGGCTGATCTGCGGCGACGTAGGCTTTGGCAAGACAGAGGTCGCCATGCGCGCCGCCTTTGTCGCGGCGATGTCAGGGTTGCAGGTGGCGATTGTCGCGCCGACGACCCTGCTGGCACGTCAGCACTATAAATCCTTCGCCGAACGCTTCCGTGGCTTCCCGCTTGAAGTGCGTCAACTGTCGCGTTTTGTCACCGCGAAAGAGGCCACAGCCACCCGCGACGGCATCAATCGCGGCACCGTCGATGTTGTTGTCGGCACCCACGCGCTGCTGGCAAAGACGGTCAAGTTCAAGAACCTCGGCCTGCTGATTATTGATGAAGAACAACACTTTGGCGTGGGTCACAAAGAACGGCTCAAGGCGATGCGCACGGATATTCACGTGCTGACCCTGACCGCCACGCCGATCCCGCGCACCCTGCAGCTTAGCCTGACCGGCGTGCGCGACCTGTCGATCATCGGCACGCCACCAGTCGACCGTCTGGCCATCCGGACCTATGTCAGCGAATTTGATGCCGTCACCCTGCGCGAGGCGCTGTTGCGCGAACATTATCGCGGCGGGCAGTCCTTCTATGTTGTGCCCCGCATCACCGATCTGCCCGAAATCGAAGCGTTCCTGAAAGAGCAACTGCCCGAGCTGACCTATCTTGTTGCCCATGGGCAGATGGCCGCCGGAGAGCTCGACAACCGGATGAACGCCTTTTACGACGGGAAGTATGACATCCTGCTGGCCACGACGATTGTGGAATCCGGTCTGGATATCCCGACCGCCAACACGATGATCGTGCACCGTGCCGATATGTTCGGTCTGGCACAGCTCTACCAGATCAGGGGCAGGGTGGGCCGATCAAAAACCCGCGCCTATGCCTATCTGACAACCAAACCCCGTGCCAAGCTGACGGCCACGGCAGAGAAGCGTTTGCGGGTGTTGGGCAGTCTCGACACGCTTGGGGCAGGCTTTACGCTGGCGTCGCAGGATCTTGATATCCGGGGCGCGGGCAACCTGCTGGGCGAGGAACAATCCGGCCAGATGCGCGACGTGGGGTTCGAGCTTTATCAATCCATGCTGGAAGACGCGATTGCCAAGATCAAGTCGGGCGAGCTGGAAGGCGTGATCGACGACGATGGGCAGTGGGCACCGCAGATCAATCTGGGCGTGCCGGTGCTGATCCCCGAGGATTACGTCCCTGATCTGGATGTGCGCCTTGGGCTCTACCGTCGCCTGTCCGAACTGACCACCAAGGTCGAGCTGGAAGGCTTTGCCGCCGAGCTGATCGACCGTTTCGGCAAGCTGCCGAAAGAGGTGAATACGCTGATGCTGGTCGTGCGGATCAAGGCGATGTGCAAACGCGCCGGTATTGCCAAGCTGGATGGCGGGCCCAAGGGCGTCACGATCCAGTTTCACAACGACAAATTCGCCTCGCCCGAGGGGTTGGTCACCTTCATTCAGGACCAACGCGGGCTGGCAAAGGTCAAAGAGAACAAGATCGTCGTCAAGCGCGACTGGAAAACCGATGCCGACAAGATCAAAGGGGCCTTTGCCATCGCTCGTGATCTGGCAGAGCATGTGATCGCCAAGGAAAAGAAGGCCAAGAAAGCAAAAGCCTGACCCGTTTCGGGGTCAGGCTTTCACAACCGTCTGTGGTCAGGCCGCGCCGCTTTAGGTGTAAAGCGACGGCACCCCCATCTGCGCGTGGATCTCGTTCACCGCAGCGGGCTGCATGCCATAAGCGCTGGCCAGCTTGTGCAGATATTGCGCCTCTTCCTGCGTATCCAGATCAATCGCCAGCAGCGACATCGCATAGATTTGCGGGCCCATGCCGTCGGGGGTCTGGGCGACCAGCGCGTCGACATCCACAGGGGCTTCCATCTGGCCTTGCACGAATGCGGCCTCGTCAGCGTCCACGTCGCCCAGGTGGTTCAGCAGCTTTTCACGCTCGTTCTCATCAAAAGTACCGTCAGATTTCGCGGCCTGGATCATCGCGGCGATCATCAGCGCGGCGGTGGCCTCCTGCTCGCGCGAGGGGGTGATTTCGGGGGCAGGGTTGCTATCGAATTGCGAGTTCAGCACCGCGCCAAAGTCTGCCTCTGGCCGTTCGGGGGCTTTTTGGCTGGCACCGCCCAGGCTGGACAGCAAGCCACCCGCACCTGCGGCACCGGCAAGCCCACCCAGCAGCCCGCCAAGGCCGCCCGAGCTGCCTGACGTGCTGGTTCCTGTGCCGCCGCCAAGCTGGTTCAGCAAACCGCCCAAGCCGCCGCTGCTGGCACCTGACGATCCCCCCATCAAACCACCCAGCATATCCTGCAGGTTACCGCCCGAGCCGCCCGTGCTGCCGCCGGTCAGACCGCCCAACAGTCCGCCCAATCCGCCGCCGCTGCTGGCGCTGCCGGTTGTGGATTTATTCTTGTTCATCATGGCGCTGGCCCCTTTGGCCACAGCCACGCCGATCGCCACTTTGGCCAATGTTTTCATCAAGCTCATTATCGATAATCCTTTTGGGTCAAATCGCCTGCAAGTCTGTTGCAGTTTACTGTGCAAAACAACCAAAAGATCGCGGGGGTTCCCGCTTGTCGACGTGCTTGACGGTGGGACAACGGGTGACACCAGCCACCCGCTGGCCGTCGTTCAGGTGCCGCAGAAGGTGGCCGGCACGATTTCCTGCGTCGTCGGCGCGCGGTGCAGGTCGGCGTCGGTTTCGCGGTACGGGCGGGCAAGCGCTGTCATCAGCCGGTGGAACGGGTCCATATCACCGGCAACGGCGGCGTTGATCATCGCCTCTATCCGGTGGTTGCGCGGGATCACGGCGGGGTTGGCGGCCTCCATGACCGATTTAGGGTCCGGCTCGGCCGCGATGCGCTGCTGCCACGCGTCGCGCCAGTTGGCAAAGGCCGCGCGGTCGGTGAACTGGCCGGCGGCATCATCGCCTGACAGCGCGCGGAACGCATTGGTAAAATCCGCGCCATCCGTTTGCATCAGCGACAACAGGGCGTCGATCAGCGCAGTATCTTCAGCCTTGGGCGTCGTGATCCCGATCTTGGCAGCAAAGCGTCTCAGCCAGGCTTGCTCGATCAACGCGGGCATGGCGTGCACGATTTCTGTCGCCTCGGCCACGCCGCTTTCGGGATCATCAAGCTGCTGCAACAACGAGGTTGCAAGCTGCGCCATATTCCACACGACGATTTGCGGCTGATTGGCATAGGCATAGCGCCCCTGACGGTCGATGGAGCTGAACACACGGTTGGGGTGGAACGCATCCATGAAGGCGCAGGGGCCGTAATCAATCGTCTCGCCCGAGATGGCGCAGTTATCGGTGTTCATCACCCCGTGAATAAAGCCCACAGACATCCACGCCGCGACCAGATCCGCCTGTGCAGCGCAGACCGCGCGCAGCAGGCCCAAGGGCCCGTCCGCCTGCGGGTAGTGCCGCTGGATCGCATAGTCGGTGAGGCGGCGTAGGTTTTCGACCTCGCCCCGATGGGCAAAGACCTGAAACGTCCCCACACGCAGATGGCTTGCGGCGACGCGGGTCAGCACGGCACCGGGCAGGGCGGTTTCGCGAAAAACATCCTCGCCACTCTGCACAGCGGCCAAGGCGCGGGTGGTGGGGATGCCAAGGGCGTGCATCGCCTCGGACACCACATATTCGCGCAAGACCGGCCCAAGCCAGGCGCGCCCGTCGCCGCCACGGGAATAGGGCGTGCGCCCCGATCCTTTCAGCTGGATATCGCGGCGCTGGCCCTTTGCATCCAGCACCTCGCCCAAGAGGATCGCGCGACCATCGCCAAGCTGCGGGTTGTAATTGCCGAACTGATGCCCCGCATAAAGCTGCGCCAGCGGGTCGGCACCGGCGGGCAGTTCGTTCCCGCTGAAGATAAAGGCCAGATCCTCGGTCGATCCGTGGGTGATCCCCAGCGTCTTTGCCAGCGGCGCGTTGAAAGCCAGCAGTTTGGGATCGGCCACCGGCGTAGGCGTGGTGCGGGTGAAAAAGCCATCGGGCAAGGCCGCGTAGCTGTTATCGAAGGGGGCTGATACTGTCATAGGGCTGATATAGGGGCCGCGGCCCCAGCTTGCCAGTCCGCGTCAGAATTTGCGCGACATGAACATGTAGTTTTCGCGGGGGCGAAAGCCTGCACGGTGGTAAAGCTTCTGCGCGATCTCGTTGCTACGCTCTACCTCAAGATGGATCGCGCGCAGACCGCCGCCCGCCAGCGCATTCGGGACGGCCAGCAATGCCTCTGTCGCGATGCCACGGCCACGCACGCCGGGGCGCACGTAGATTTCATCGATGATCGCGTCCAGACCGCCGAATTCAACCGACCAGCCGAAGGTGATGATGATATAGCCGATGGGCGCACGGGCAGGGCCGATCAGATAGGCCACCCCATAGGGCGTGCCTTCGAGAAGCGGTGCCAGCCCGTTGCGGCGGTCGTCATCCGTCTGCTCGATCCCCGTCTCGGCGTGAAAGCTGCCCACGAGGGCAACGAGACGGTCCAGATGCTCTGGCTTGGCAAGGGTGAAGGCCGCGCTCATAGACGGGCCAACCGTTCGGTCAGCAGGGCAAAGAAGCCATCAGAATCCAGATCGCCCATAAAGGTCGCATTGGGGGCGCGGTCGGTCACGCCCCACCAATCGGCGACGGTCATACCCATGGTCAGCTCTGACTCTGTCTCGATCTCGACGTTGATATGGCGGCCTTTGAACAGATCGGGGTTGATCAGATAGGCGGTGACGCAAGGGTCATGCAGCGGCGCGCCGTCAGAGCCGTATTTCTCTTTGTCGAACCGTTCGAAGAAATCGGTCATTTCAGCCACGGCGATGCCCACAGGCGTGCCAAGGGCGCGGAAAGCATCGTTGCGCGCTTTGGTCACCAGCGCCTTATGGGTAACGTCCAGCGGCATGACAACGATAGGCGCGCCGGATTTAAACACGATATCAGCCGCTTGCGGGTCGACGTAGATGTTAAACTCCGCCGTTGGGGTGATGTTGCCCCCTTCGAAATAGCCGCCGCCCATCAGCACGATCTTGGCGATGCGATCGGCGATATCGGGTGCTTTTTGCAACGCGGTGGCGATATTGGTCAGCGGCCCCAGCGGGCATAGCGTGACGGTTCCCGGAGCGTTATCGCGCAGCGTGTCGATGATAAAATCCACCGCATGGCCTTCGGCCATCGGCATGGTAGGTTCGGGAAGATCGGGGCCGTCCAGCCCGGTCTTGCCGTGCACATGCTCTGCTGTGACCAGCGCGCGGCCCAGGGGGCGGTCGCATCCGGCAAAGACTTTGACATCCCGTTTGCCTGCCAATTCGCACACGATCCGCGCGTTGCGCGAGGTGAGGTCCAGCGGCACATTGCCCGCGACGCAGGTGATCCCCAGAACATCAAGCTCTTCGGGGCTGGCCAAAGCGACAAGGATCGCTACGGCGTCATCCTGACCGGGGTCCGTGTCGATAATGATCTTGCGCGGTGTCATGGGCTCTCCTGTCTTGGCTGTGCCAGAGCCTTGCCGCAAGTGCCGCGACTTGTCCAGCAGGCACGGGCGGTCCTAGCTGCGTTCCGCCCGTTTTACATCCTCCCACAGGGCATCCATCTCGGCCAGATCGCTGTCCGAGGGCGATTTACCTCGTGCGGCCAACCGCGCCTCTACCCCGTTGAAGCGGCGGATGAATTTGGCGTTGGCGGCGCGCAGGGCGGCTTCGGGTTCGACCCCAAGATGCCGGCCCAGATTGGCCATAACGAACATCAGGTCACCGTATTCCTCGGTTACCTCGGCCTGGGTCAGGGTATCACGCGCCTCGACCAGTTCGGTTGCTTCCTCGGTGATCTTGGCGATCACATCATCGACCTGCGGCCAGTCAAACCCGACACGGGCCGCCCGTTTTTGCAGCTTGTAGGCGCGCAGCAGCGCGGGCAGGCCGACAGCCACACCGTCAAGCGTTCCCCCCTGGGCCTTGCCCGCGCGTTCTGCCGCCTTGATCTTCTCCCAATCCGCGGTCTGCTGTTCGGCTGATTTATCGCGGCTTTCATCGCCGAAAACATGCGGGTGCCGCGCGACCATCTTGTCCGAGATATTGCGCACCACCGTCTGAAAGCTGAACCGCCCGTCCTCTTCGCCCATGGCCGTGTGATACACGGTCTGGAGCAGCAGATCGCCCAACTCTCCCTCAAGCTCGGGCCAGTCGCGCCGTTCGATCGCATCGGCGACTTCATAGGCTTCTTCAATGGTATAGGGGGCGATGCTGTCGAAATCCTGTTCGATATCCCAAGGGCATCCGGTTTGCGGGTCACGCAGGCGGCGCATGATTTCCAACAAGCGTTCGATCCCGGCGTCGCGATCGTGGATCAACGCATCATTTCTTGTCTCGGCCATTGCAGCCCCCATGTGTCTGATGTCAGATGCAACCTGACCAGCATCCCCACAGGAGTCCAGTAATGCCCGTCGTGAACCGTATCGCGGATTATGCCCCCCAAATGACAGAATGGCGCAGATATCTGCACACGATCCCGGAACTGGGGAACGACTGCTTCAAGACCGCGGCTTTCGTGGCGGAACGCCTGCGGGACTTCGGCGTGGACGAGCTGCACGAAGGCTTTGCCACCACGGGCATCGTCGCCATCATCAACGGTCAGGCCGAGGGGCCGACCATCGGGTTGCGCGCCGATATGGATGCGCTGCCGATCCCCGAGGAAACTGGGCTGGACTATGCCAGCACCCACGCAGGCAAGATGCACGCCTGCGGGCACGACGGGCATACAACGATGCTGCTGGGGGCGGCGAAATATCTGGCGGAAACGCGCAATTTCGCGGGCCGCGTGGCGCTGATCTTCCAACCCGCCGAAGAAACCGGCGGCGGGGCCGAGGTGATGGTCGAGGAAGGGATCCTTGATCGCTTCGACATCGGTCAGGTCTATGCGCTGCACAATGCGCCCGGCTTTGAGAAAGGGGGCTTTTACACATCCCCCGGCGCGATGATGGCGGCGGTCGATGAATTTCATATCCACATCAAGGGCTTGGGTGGTCATGGTGCCACACCGCATCTGACCCGAGATCCGGTCGTTGCCGCCTGTGGCATTGCGACGGCATTGCAGACCATCGTCAGCCGCAACCACTATGCGCAGGATGATCTTGTCGTTTCAGTCACGCAGATCCACACGGGCACCACCGACAACGTGATCCCCGAAACGGCCTATATCAACGGCACTGTACGCAGCTTTGACAAAGAGGTGCAGGCCATGGTGATCCGCCGGATGGAGCAGATCGTCGCCGGGCAGGCCGCCAGCTATGATGTCAGCGCGACACTTGAGTATGAAAAGGGCTATCCCGCCACGGTGAACACCCCGGAAGAGGCCGGATTTGCCGCCGCCGTTGCCACCGAGATTGCGGGCGAGGACCGCGTGATTGCCGATAATGGCCGCGAGATGGGGGCCGAGGATTTCAGTTATATGCTGGAAAAACGCCCCGGTGCCTATTTGTTCATCGGGCAGGGTGACACCGCAGGGCTGCACCACGCCGCCTATAACTTCGACGATGAGATCGCGCCCGTGGGTGCATCCTTTTTTGCCCGCATCGTCGAGCGGGCCCAACCATTAGGAGCCAAGTAACATGGGTTTGGAAGACGCGAAAAATCAGGTTGATCAAGCCTTTACCCGCGAAGATCTAAAAGGGCCGAGCTTCGAGAACGCCTTTGGCGGGGCCACGTCCTTTCTGCGGCGGCGCTATACCAAAGACCTGCGCGGCGTGGACATCGCCGTGACCGGCGTGCCCTTTGATCAGGCCGTGACCAACCGTACCGGCACCCGTCTGGGCCCACGTGCGATCCGCGAAGCGTCTTCCTTACAGCCCTACGATCCGCCCTATGGCTGGGATTTCGACGTGCTCAGCGAGTTTGCCATCGCCGACTATGGCGATCTGGCATTCGATTATGGTCACACAAGCCAGTTTCCTGCCGCTTTAACAAGCCATATCAAAGGGATACTGGACGCAGGTGCAGCAAGTGTGACCCTGGGCGGAGACCACTACATCAGTTTCCCGATCCTCAAGGCCTATGCCGAAAAATACGGCCCTATCAGTCTGTTACAGTTCGATGCGCATTCGGATACATGGCCTGACGATGATATGGACCGGATCGACCACGGCACCATGTTCTACAAGGCGGTGAAATCGGGCATCGTTGATCCCAAAACCTCGGTTCAGGTGGGCATCCGCACGACCAACCCCGATACGCTTGGCGTGACAACCATCGACGCGCGCGAGGTCCACGAGAAGGGGCCGCAAGCAGCCGTTTCCAAAATAAAACAAGTACTTGGCGACCGTCCTTGCTATCTTACATTCGATATCGACGCGCTTGATCCGGCCTTTGCACCGGGCACAGGCACGCCGGTATGGGGCGGGCTCACGTCGGCGCAGGCGGCGATCATGATGCGGGATCTGGCGGGGATCAATATCGTGGGCGGCGACATCGTTGAAGTCTCTCCGCCTTTTGACACGACCGGTGCGACAGCGATCGCGGGGGCCCATGTGGCGACCGAGATCCTGTGCCTGCTGGGGTGGAATATGCGGCAGACCAAGGCCAGCAAATAACCACTGGCGGCGCAGTTTGCGACGGCAGGACGCTCCGCGGGGAGTTTATTTTGCAAAATGAAGGTAAAGATAATGATGGCATTTTTCTGGATCGCACTGGCGATTTTCGTCGCTTTGCAGGCGTACATCCGTCTTGCACCCGGCCCCGCGGCCCGCTGGGAATTGGGCGCGGTCGACAAGGCCCCCGGTGATTACCCGTCGGAGGGGGGCCTTATGGCCGTGCGCGAGGTTGAAGGCGATGGCACGGCGTTCTTGAACCGGTTTGACGACGCGATGCTGTCGTTGCCCCGAACCCAGCGGATCGACAGCACCGCAGGTCAGGCGCTTTATGTCACACGATCGGGCTTCTGGGGTTTTCCCGATTACACCAGCGTCGCGGTCACCCCCGTTGACGGGGCGGATCAAAGCCGCGCGGTGGTCTATGGGCGGTTGCGCTTTGGCCGGTCAGATATGGGCGTGAACGCCAAGCGTTTGAAGCGGGTTCTGGCGCAAGCCGGGGTCTAGGCGCTGTGCGAGGCCGGGGCAGGCCTCGCCGATATCGCGCCACATGGGCACATTCAGCGACATCTGGCATTGCGCGGCAAAGCGGCGACCGTTGACATCGAGGCAGATCGTTTGCCCCAGCTCGACCCGCTGGCCGTTGCGGTCGGTGCAATAGCACTCCACCGTTTTGCGCCCCGAGGGCGCGGGGTCCGCCGCAAGCGACGGGGCAAGGCAGATCAGACTGAAAACCAGCGAAATGCGTTTCATAGGGGCATCATAGCACAGGCTGGGTCTTGACCATAGCCGCTTCATCAGCGACATCCAGCGGTATGATCCCCATGGACCGCCTTGCCCAAATCACCCAACGTTTCCAGTTTCTGGAGGCGTCGATGTCTGCTGGCTCTGACGGGGCGGATTTTGCCAAGCTGGCCAAGGAATACGCCGATCTGCGCCCCGTGGTCGAACAGATCGACGCCTATCGCCAGTTGCTGCAAGACATGGACGAGGCCCGCGCCATGCTGAAAGACCCCGAGATGGCGGAGCTAGCCGAGGAAGAGCTGCCGCGCCTGAAGGCCGCCTTGCCACAAGCGGAGGCTGATTTGCAGCTCGCGCTGCTGCCGCGGGACGAGGCCGACAAAAAGCCTGCGATGCTGGAGATCCGCCCCGGCACCGGCGGGGATGAGGCAGCACTTTTCGCCGCCGATCTGCTGCGCATGTATCAACGCTATGCCGAGGCGCGGGGCTGGAAGGTCGAGCTGATCGAACAACAGTTCACCGAGCTTGGCGGCGTCAAAGAGGTCGTGGCCCATATCAAGGGCGAGAATGTCTTTGCCCGTCTGAAATACGAATCCGGTGTGCACCGCGTGCAGCGTGTGCCCTCTACCGAAAGCGGCGGGCGTATCCATACTTCTGCCGCGACTGTCGCGGTTCTGCCAGAGGCAGAGGATGTGGATATTCACATCGACGCCAACGATCTGCGGATCGATACGATGCGCAGTTCAGGGGCGGGCGGGCAACACGTCAACACCACCGATTCTGCCGTGCGCATCACCCACCTGCCGACGGGGCTGGTGGTGACGTCTTCCGAGAAATCACAGCACCGCAACCGCGAGATCGCGATGCAGGTGCTGAAAGCGCGGCTTTATGATATGGAGCGTCAGCGGGTGGACAGTGAACGATCGGCCAGCCGTGCGGCGCAGGTGGGGTCGGGGGACCGGTCTGAACGGATCCGGACCTATAACTTCCCGCAAGGGCGCCTGACCGACCACCGGATCAACCTCACCCTCTACCGGCTTGAAGCCGTGATGCAGGGCGATCTGGACGAGATTGTCGATGCGTTGACCGCGGATGCGCAGGCGCAGCTGCTGGCCGAGATGGGGCAGTGAGCGCGCCAACCGCCGCGCAAGCCATGGTCGCCGCCACAGCGCGATTGCGCGCGGCGGGCGTGCCTGACCCCGCACGGGATGCGCGGATCTTGCTGGCGCATGCGGCCTCGGTTGATGCGGCGCGGGTGACGTTGATCGCGCCCGAGGAAATCGCGCCGGATATTGCCGAACGCTACGAAAAGCTGATCGCCTTGCGGGCGGTGCGCGTGCCGGTCTCGCATCTGGTGGGTCAGCGGGCGTTTTACGGGCGCGACTTCAAGGTCAGCCGCGATGTGCTGGACCCGCGGCCCGAGACCGAATCCCTTATTGAACTGGCGCTGTCCGAGCCCTTTGAACGGGTGCTTGATCTGGGCACCGGATCGGGCTGTATTCTGGTGACGCTTCTGGCCGAACAGCAAGACGCGCGCGGCCTGGGCCTTGATCTGTCCGAAGCTGCCTGTCTGCAGGCCAGCGCCAATGCGGTGTTGCACGGGGTGCAGGCACGCGCGGAGATCAAGCAATCGGATTGGTTCAGCGCGGCCGAGGGGCGGTTCGATCTGATCGTTTCCAACCCGCCATATCTGGCCCAAAGCGAGATGGCGGATGTCTCGCCCGAACTGCGCTTGCATGAACCCGAGATGGCATTGACCGACGGGCAGGACGGGTTGAGTGTTTACCGTATCATCGCGGCGCAGGCACAGGGATATCTGACGCCCACAGGCCGCGTTCTGGCAGAAATCGGCTGGCAACAGGGTGCCGATGTGAAAGTGATATTTGAGGCAGCCGGTTGGGGCCGGGTGCGCATCTTGCCCGATCTGGGCGGGCGCGACCGTGTCCTTTGGGCCGATACGCCAGCATAAACACGCCAAAACTTGTCATTTGGGGGTGTTTTTCGCCAATTTCCACTTGCTCCAAATCATTTGCCGTGCTTATTCAAGGATGTTGCAGCGGTGGATGCCTTTTGGGCGGTCCCGCGCGGCGTTAAGCCCAACAGAGCGTAAAGCTAGCTTTTCAGGGACGCGACTGCGTCCGGCAGCTTATTCCGAAGCCCAGCATAACAAGGCTGAACTGATTACATGAAATCTTCCAGATCACGGTCCCGGTCCAAGAATAATCGCAACCGTCAGCCGCAAGGTGGCAACGTCGTTAACCGCGTTTTCGACAGTTCTGGCCCCGAAGGCAAGGTCCGCGGCACGCCGCAGCAGATTATCGAGAAATACAACCAGTTGGCGCGTGACGCCCAGCTGAGCAACGACCGCGTGGCGGCAGAGAACTTCCAGCAGCACGCCGAACATTACCTGCGGATGCTGTCCGAAGCACAACGCGAGATTGACCAGCGTCGCGATCAGCAAGAACGCGAGAACCGCGAACGTCAGGCAGAGCGGGACCGCGAGCGGGTAGAGCGTCAGGAACGCGAAGCCGCTCAAGCCGGTCAGAACACTGCGGATCAACCTGCCACGGAAGCAGATACGGGCGACAAATCCGATGCGCCCCAGCAGGACAACGCCAAGGGCGATGCCCCCAAGCGCCGCCGCAGCCGCAGCAACAATAACCAGAATGACAACGCCCCCAAGTCGGACAGCGCGCCCAAGTCGGATGGCGATGACGCGCAAGACGGCAGTGCGGCAGAGGACAATCTGGTGGACACGCCCGAGAACAAGCCCAAGCCCCGACGCGCGCCGCGCCGCAAACCTGCCCCCAAGGCAGAGACGAACGAACCGGCCAAGGACAGCAGTGGCGACCAGCCCGAAGCGGCTGAATAAACGCTTTGACATCGTAACAAAGGCCCCGCGATTGCGGGGCCTTTTGCGTTTCGGACGGTGTGTGTGTTGTGGTGACCTTAGCCCTTGGCGATTTCGCGGGCCAGCGCGCAGAATCCTTCCAGCGGCACCTGTTCGGCGCGCTCCGTCGGTTTCAATCCGGCCGCACGCAAACGATCCTCGATATCCGGTGCGGTTCCTTTGAGGGCAGAGCGTAGCATTTTGCGCCGCTGATTAAAGGCGGCCGCCACCACGCGGTTCAACACATCAGGGTCCGCAGGAAAGCGGGGTTCGGGCAGGGCCGTCAGATGCACTACGGCTGAGGAGACTTTGGGCGGCGGGGTAAACGCCTCGGGTGGCAGGTTCAGCACGATACGCGCATCGGCCCGCCACTGTGCAAGCAGCGCCAGACGGCCATAGGCCTTGGAGCCGGGCTTGGCCACGATCCGCTCGGCCACCTCGCGCTGAAACATCAACGTCAGACTTTGCCAGAACGGTGGCCATTCCTGCGGGGTTAGCCAACGCACCAACAGCTCTGTCCCGACGTTATAGGGCAGGTTCGCCGCGATACGGATCGGTGGGGTCAGATGGGCCAGCGGGTCGATTTCAAGGGCGTCGCCTTCGATCACCGTCAGACGGTCGGGATAGGCCTCGGCGATCTCGGCCAAAGCAGGCAGGCAGCGCTTGTCTTTCTCGATCGCCAGCACGCGGCGCGCGCCTTCGGACAGCAACCCGCGCGTCAACCCCCCGGGGCCCGGCCCGATTTCAAGCACATCACATTCGGTCATATCGCCCGCTTGTCGCGCGATCTTGGCGGTGAGGTTCAGGTCGAGCAGAAAATTCTGGCCCAGCGATTTGCGCGCCTTCAGGTCATGGGTATTGATCACCTCGCGCAGGGGCGGCAGGTTGTCGATTGTGCTCATTCTTGGACCTGTGAAGCAGAAGGGTTCCGGGGGCGCGGGGTCATGATTGCGCCATGCGATAGGCCATGCGCAGCGCCTCGACCATGCTGGTGGGGTTGGCGATGCCCTGACCCGCGATGTCAAAGGCGGTGCCGTGATCGGGCGAGGTGCGGATGAACGGCAGACCGAGGGTCACATTGACGCCGCGGTCGAAATCCAGCGTCTTGATCGGGATCAGCGCCTGATCGTGATACATGGCAATCGCCGCGTCATAGCGCGACCGTGCGGCGGCGTGGAACATCGTATCGGCAGGGTGCGGGCCGCTCAGGTCATAGCCTTCGCCCTGCATCCGGGTGACCAGCGCCGTCATCCAATCTGCTTCCTGACGACCCATCGTACCGCCTTCGCCCGCATGGGGGTTCAGACCTGCGATGGCTATTCTAGGTGCCTTGATCCCGAATTGAGAGCGAAGCCCCGCCGCTGTAATCTCTATCACGCGGCGCAGATGGGCGGGGGTCAGCACATTGGGGACCTGATCCAGCGCGATATGGATTGTGGCCGGCACCACCCGCAGTTGGTCAGAGGCAAGCATCATCACCACATCGCTTCCGCCCGCCAGCGCGGCAAGGTATTCGGTGTGGCCCGGATAGGCGAAACCGGCCCCGTCCTTCAGCGCCTTTTTGTGAATGGGCGCGGTGGTCAGCGCAGATGCGGCGCCGCTGCGCACCAGGTCAACACCGCGTGCGATCACGTCGATCACTCCTCGGGCATTGGCGGGGTCAGGCTTGCCCGCGACGGCACCGGCGGCAAAGTCGTGGCGCAGCACAGGCAAGGCGTCGCTGCCCGCGGCAAGCGCGTCCGACGGGCTGTCGATAATGCAATGGGGAATGTCTTGGGGCAGGTGGCGCGGGTCACCGATCCAGGCGAGCGGCACTTCGCCCGCGAGCATCGCCCAGGCCCGTGCGGCGACCTCTGGCCCGATGCCAGAGGGTTCGCCGCAAGAGATCACAACCGGCTTGTCGGCCAAGCCCGTCTTGGCTTGGGTCATTTGCGAACGATGCGCGCGTCGGCCCGCAATTGCTCCAGCAGCTGTTCGGCATAGCCGGTCAGCCGTTCCTGGCGCAGCGCATTGGTCACATCCTCGCGCGAGGCGGAGGCATTGGCGGCGGCAGTACGCCCACACATCATCAACAGCATCAGCGTCTGGCCATTGGCGCGGGTCAGCGTGGTCGAAACCTCGCCTGTGTCGAGCTTGGAGAGTTCAATCGCCACGTCCTGCGGGATGTCCGAGGGGGCTTTTTTCACACGCTCCAACACTTCCGCCGGCTGGCCCTTGGCGATGCCGTAAAGGTCATCGCAGGTATCGATGCGGCCACGGATCTGCGCCGCCTGTGCCAGCGCGGGTTCTGTGCGGCCACCGGGGATATAGTAGGCTGCATATTCAATCTCGGAATAGGTCGGCGCGGCGACGCTGGTTTCCTCGATGTCGCGCAGCTGGAACAGCGCCACGGCGTTGGGGATCGGCAACGGGTCGGTAACTTCGCCCGGGGCGAGGTTCAGGATCAGCGGCTGCAGGCTTGGCGGCAGGTCCGTCAGGTTCTGCCACGGCAGCCGCCCGCCACGCCCGCGCGATGCGGTCGCGGAATAGCGGCTGGCGTAGTTCGAAAACTCTGCCGTTGATTTGGATTGCGAGATTTGTTCGGCCAGCGCGTTCACCCGTGCGGCTTGCTGAGGCGGAGCGGGAATGATGATCTCGGACACGAGAACGCGCACACCGCTGCCTTGTGTTTCGCCCAAAGCGCGGTTGATTTCAGCGTCGGTGATCTGCACGCGGCTGGCATAGCGGGCACGCACCAGTTCACGCCACCCGACCGAGTTTACAACAAAATCGCGAAACGTTTCGCGCGAGACGCCGGATTGACCAAGCGCCTGGGTAAATTCTTCGGTGCTCAGATCCGCGCGCGAGGCAAATTCGGCAAGGCTGTCTTCGATACCCTGCGGCGTCAGTTCGATGCCCGCTTCGGCCACGGCTTCGTTGCGCAGGCGTTCGTCGATCAGCGAGGTCAGCGCCCCTTCGCGGGTCGCCCCCGGTGCGTTCAACACCTCGAGAAAGCGCTGGCGCTGCTGGACTTCGAATTCGGTTACAACGGATTCATTCACCTTGGCGACGGGCGCAAAGAGGTTCTGCGCCGAAACGGGGGCGGCGGTCATCAGACCCAGCCCAAGGACGGCGATGCTTCGTGTCAGACGGTTCAGGTTCATCTTACTTATTTCCCACATGATCGCTCATATCTTTCTGTTCCGTTGGAGGCCGAGAAACCCCGCAGGCCGATGTTAAACCCGATATCGGTAGAGGGCTCAACACTTGTTGAGGAGGTATAGCGGCGGCGCACCGAAAGGTCGACGCTCACACATTCATTATTGTAGGTCAGGCCAAGCCCCGCCGTCGCCGCTGTACTGTTTTGCACGTCATAGCGCACGTCGGCGCTGGCGGACCATTGCTTGTTGATGTCGTAGCTGCCGTCAAGCGACACCTCGGAAATCGCTTCGGTCCGGTCTTCGGCAGTATCCGCCTCAAGCCAGACATAGGTGCCTTCGACGGTGGTTTTGCCAAAGCTCCACCCGCCGCGCAGTTCCGCCTTGGAGATGTCGAAATCGGAGTCGACCAAGGTCCGCGCGGTCAGCGAAAGGCCGGCGTTATTCTTGATCTGCCCCGCCAGCAGCACATCAGAGCGCACGCCCGACAGGCCGGACGTATCGGTGAAGGCAGGGTCGCTGATGCTGCGGAACACCTGACCGACCGCGACATAGGTGTCCCAGCCATTGGGGTCAAAGCGCGACCAGTTCACCGCCACCGCTGCCGTTGTGCCGCGTTCGCGCCGGTCGGGGCGCGGAAAGCGCGAGAGTGACAGGATGTTGCCCTGATCGAATTCCACGCGGGTGCTTTCCTCGTTCGGAATGTCGAGCCGGCTGCCATCGGTCCACCCCAGTTGCACCACGGGCGTCAGCACCTGCGATGCACCACCAGCCTCGCGGCGTGCCATCGGGTAGCTTAGTCCGACCGCTGCGAAGGGCGCGATGTCGCTGTGGTTCTGCGCAAAGGTATCGTCTTGGGTGATGTCAAAGAAATTGAACGTCGTGCCGACCTGCGCATCGGTGACCAAGCCGGAGCGGTGGGTGAAGCGACGCAGATATTTCAGCGACCCGTTGATCCGCGATACATCGCGGCCAATCACATCAACATCGGAAGATCGCCAATGGCTATGCGCCTCCAGCCCGAACCGCAGTTCGCCCCCCCATGCCTTGGGGAAAAAACGCCGTTCGAATTCGCCGTCGATCACGACTGTGGGCAGGGTGCTGTTCAACTCTCCGGGACGCAGGGTTTCAAAGTTGTAAAGGCTGGTACGCACAAAGCTGTCACGTCGCGCGCGTGAAAGTGTGAGGTCACTGCGCAAACGGTCTTCGTCCGAATAGCCGTATTCGGTAAAGTAAGAGCTGTCGCTGACGGCCTCGATCGTGAAGCTCAGCTTGTAGCCGCGCTCAAGCTCAAAGCTGCCTTCACCGAACAGATAGCCGCGGGTTTCATCTGGCAGCTGGTCATCGCGGGTGTAGGCCCCGTTAAACTCGATATCACCATTGGTGAACGCCTGCCGATAGCGGAATTCAAGCGTGCGGGTCGAGGACGACAGATAGGGCGTCAGGGTCAGGTCGCGGCTTTCGCCCAAGGTGATGAAATAAGGCAGCTTCAGCCCCGTGCCCAACAGCGACGTGGTGCGAATGGATGGGGCCAAAAACCCGTCCGCGCGGTCCAACGTCGGGTCGGGCAGCCGCAAACGGGGCAGGTAGAACACCGGCACCGACCGGATGTGAAAGGTCGCATCATCGAAATACAGTTGCTGCGCCTCGGTATCATGCACCACGCGGCGCGCGCGGATCTGCCAGAGGGGCAGCTCGCCGTCATTGCAGGTTTTGCATGAGGTCACGGCGGTCTTGTACAGCTGGCTATAGCGCCCCTCGACACGGTCGATCTGGACGGCGGCCATCTGCACCTGCTGGTTCAGCACCATACGTGCGCCGCGCAGCAGACCGTTCTGCAACCCCTGATCCAGCTCTGCCGCATCCGCGAGAATGACGGTGCCATCACCATCGTTCAGCACAATCGGGCCTTCGATCACCAAGGCACCGGTTTCGTCATTATAGCGGATCGCAGAGGCACGGATGCGGGTCGTGCCTTGAAACGCCTCTACGTTACCTTGGGCGACCAGTTCCCGATCACGGGTGATGAACAGGTCATCGGCCACCAGAACGGCGGGGCGTTCGCTGTCTTGCGCGGCAGCCGGCAGACCAAGGGCGACAAGAAGGGTCAGGAGCAAACGGCGCATGTCAGCCATCCTCTGAATGAAGTAGAAGACCAAGCGCCAGAAGAATGGACGCGACAGGCGGAGCCCAAGCCGCAAGAAGAACCGGAATTTGCCCGTTCTCCCCCAGAATTTGCGCAAAACTGCGAATAAAATACAAGCCGAACCCCATCAGAACAGAGGCCAGCACCGCGACGCCCGTGCCTCCGAACCTCGTATGGCGCATGGTAAACGCGCTCGCAACCAGAACCATCGCAACCAGAAAGAACGGGCGCGCCAGTTCGGTCTGCAGCCAGACCTTGTGGCGACGCGGGCTGAAGCCTGCCAGTTCAAGCTGCTTGATGTAATCGGGCAGATCATAGATCGAGACGGCACCGGGATCGGTGATGCTGTCGCGGATACGGTCGAGCGTCAGGGTCGAGGGCAGGGTGAGCGTGTCAAATGTCTCTGCCGCGCCTTCGGCGTTCACCCCCACTTCGAGCGGCCATGACTTCGCATCGGTTAGCGTCCAGATGCCATCTTCCAGCGCGGCGCTGTCCGCTTCGATCCGCCGTGCGGGACCGCCCTCGGGGGCGTAGCTGAGGAATGTGACATCATAAAGCACCGAGGCGTCCTTGTTTGACCGCCATGCGCGGATCACGGTCTGCCCCTCGTCGCTGCCTTGGCGCAGCCACAGCCCTTCGTCGCTGACCGACAGGACAGAGGTCCCGCCCGCGCGAATGCTATCGCTGAGCTGGATGTAACGTTTGGCGGTCGCCGCAACGATGGGGTTCAACATGCCCACAGCCATCACGCCAATGATGAACGCCACCCAGATCGGGGCCTGCAACGCGCTGAGCGCTGACCGACCGGCGGCACGGGTCACCACCAGTTCTGACGAGCGTGCCAGCGACAAAAACAACACCACGGTCGCAAGGATCATGATCAGCGGCAGGATCAGGTTCATGGTTTCGGGCGTGTTTAACAACGTCATCCCGAAGAGCCGCAGCCAGCCGATATCGTAGTTGCTGAACCGGCGCGCCTGATCGACCATATCCACCAACACGAGCAGCGAGAACAGCACAGCGGAAATGAGGATAAACCCCATAATAAAGCGGCGCGCGAAATAGAGATGCAGGATCATGCGACGCCCCTTTGCTTGCCCATCCGTTTGGTCCAGCCCGGATGGGCCGTTTGCCAGATCATCCCGATCACAATCATAGCGCCAATCAGGCTGGGCAGGAACAGCAGCGGCCACCGGCTGGCGTCGTCGCGCACCGTTTCGACCAAAGTGCCGCGCAACCCGTCAATCGCGATGAGCAGACCAAAGGCGATCACGATCTCGCGCCAGACTCCGAAGCGTGAAAACCCTCCGAGCACCAGTGTCGCATAGCCGATCATCGCGGCGATCATACAAAACGCCGCCGAGGCAAAGCGCGCCGTCAGCTCTTCTGCGATCTCGCCCGCGCTGGATTTGGTGATCGTCTCAAGCTGATCCCACTGGGCAAACATCTCTGCCGTGGTCATGGCGTCGATGGATTGGGTGCGGGGTTTGTCGCTGCTGACTAATGCCGAGATATCGAACGAAAAATCGCGGAACTTGGCGGTCGACAGGCGCTTGCCGGCCATCTCGAGCCGTTGCGCCATGCCATCGACCATGATCAGCGTCGTACCATCGCCATTGCGGATCAGATAGGCTTCGGACGCGGTATAGATCACGCCCTCGTCGGGGTTGCGCCGGTCCGACAGGAACACATCACGCAACACCCCGTCGGCGTCGATCACGCGGGTATAGAACGTGACCTTAGAGGTCGGATGCAGGAATGTGCCTTCGGTCAGCAGCCGTGCGGTGACATTCTGCGAAATCTCGGCCTCGCGTTCAGACAGCTGGCCATTGGAAAGGGGCAAAAGCAGATGGGTCAGCACCGACATCATGATCGCGACGCAAAGGCCATAGACGAACACCGGCCGCGCCAGACGCCAAGGGCTGGTGCCCGTCGCCTGCAGCACCGTCAGCTCGGATTCGCTGGTCATCCGGTTGATCACATAGACCGACCCCGCAAAGGTCGCGATCGGCAGGACGGTGGTGATCAGCTTGGGCAGCCCCAGCACGGTAAATTCAAGAAACACCAGCGCCGTCTGGCCGTCGCCAATCAGCCGGTCAAACAGCACAACGGCGCGGTTGATCCAGAAAATCGCCACCAGGATCAACGCGAAGAAACTGAACAAAATCAGGAACTGGGACAACATATAGCGGTCGAACTTGGCCAATCTGCATCCCTTGGGTATCAACACGGGTGAACTTTCGCCCGACGATAAAGTAAATTTCCGCCCACGAAAACTGCTATCTGGCCTTAACGGCGCACGCAGGATACGTCTAAGCGAAATTCAGACAAAAGGGGTTCACCTGATGACCGCATTGACGCCGATGACATTTACCGAAACCGATATTGACCAGATCGCGGGTCACACGGGCCGTGTGGCTGTGACTGTGGGCGCGGATGGCAAGCTCAACCCCTCCGCGCGGCGCATCAACAAGCTGACCAAAGGCGCGCTGGAACGTCTGGTGGCCAGCGACAGCTTCACGAAATTGTCAGCGGGCGATGCGGTCAGCCTCGGTTTTCCCACCGGCATGGCGGCCGAGGCCGTGGATGTGGTGCAATTGGCAAATAACGCCGATCAGGAAGCCCTGCGCGCAGCCGGTGCGGCGCTTGCGAAACGGCGCGGCGATGCGGATCTGCTGGTGTTGACGGGCGGCTTGCGCAAAGCGGCCGAGCTTTGCTTTGGACTGGCCATGCGCGACTACACGTTCGAGGATCGCAAAAGCAACGGCAAGCCACGCAAGGGGCAGGTCGTGATCATGAATTCCAAACCCGAAGAGGTCGAAGCCGCTGCCGCGCCCCTGCTGGCCATCGCCGACGGTGCCTTTATGACCCGCGACCTGACGAATGAGCCCGCGAATATCCTGACCACCACCGAATTCGCCGACCGTCTGGCCGAAATGGAGTCAATCGGCCTTGAGGTCGAAGTGCTGGACGAATCCAAGCTGGAAGAGCTGGGGATGCGCACCTTGCTTAGCGTCGGGCAGGGGTCGGCCAGCCCGTCCTACGTCGTGGTGATGAAATGGAACGGCGGCGAGAAAGACGCGGCCCCGCTGGCGTTGGTCGGCAAGGGCGTTGTGTTCGACACCGGCGGCATCAGCCTGAAACCGGGCGCGGGCATGGAAGACATGACAATGGACATGGGCGGCGCAGGCGTTGTCTCGGGCGTGATGCGCAGCCTTGCCCTGCGTAAGGCCAAGGCCAATGTCGTCGGGCTGGTCGGTATCGTAGAGAACATGCCATCCAGCACGGCAACCCGCCCCGGTGACGTGATCAAGACGATGAAGGGCGACACGGTCGAGGTGATCAATACCGACGCCGAAGGCCGTTTGGTGCTTTGTGATGTGCTTTGGTACGCGCAAGAACGGTTCAACCCCGCGGGCGTGATCGATTTGGCCACGCTGACCGGCGCGATTATCATCGGCTTGGGTCATGACAATGCGGGGGTTTTCTCGAACGACGATACGCTGTGCAACGCCTTCCTCAAGGCTGCGCAAACCGAGGGTGAAGGCGCGTGGCGGATGCCCTTGGGCGCGGGGTATGACAAGCTGTTGAAAAGCCGCATCGCCGACATGAAAAACATCGGCGGGCGGCCTGCCGGGTCGATCACGGCGGCGCAATTCCTGCAACGGTTCATCAAGGACGGCACGCCTTGGATTCACCTTGATATCGCCGGTGTGGCCTCCGTCAAATCCGAGACAGCGCTGGCGCCCGTCGGGGCCACGGGCTGGGGCGTTGCCGCGTTGAACCGATTGATTTCAAACCTCTACGAGACAGAGTAAACCTGATGGGTGCCGCGTATTTCTACCATCTGACCCAGCGACCGCTGGTCGAAACGCTGACCATGCTTTTGGGCAAGGCCCAAGGCGCGGGCTGGCGTGTGGCGGTACGCGGCACCGATCAATCCTTGCTGGAACAGCTTGACGTCGCCCTGTGGCGCGGGCCCGAGGATGGCTTTCTGCCCCATGGTCTGGCCGGTGGCCCCCATGATGCCGAACAGCCGGTTTTGCTGACCACGGACACCCACGCGCCGAATAACGCAAGCTGCGTGTTCTCGATCCATGGTGCGGCTGTGTCGGCACAGGAAGTCGCAGCGCTGGATCGGGTGTGCATCCTGTTCGACGGGCTGGACGACCACGCCTTGAATGTCGCGCGGGACCAGTGGAAATCGCTGAAAGCCGCAGGAGCCTCTGCGCAATACTGGTCCGAGGAATCGGGTCGTTGGGAGAAAAAGGCAGAGACCTAAAGGCGTTACGCCACGCTCTACCGGGTGAGGATCAACTCTCCGTTGGTGATCTCGATCCGGCCCCAGCGTTGCAGATAGCCCATCCCCAGCAAGGATTGCCGCATTTCGCCTTCGTTCACGACCGCGGGCACATCGGTATCGCGCACCCCGCCCAGTTCAACCTCGTCCAGCCGCACATAGGCGGTGCGCACTTCACCGTTGGCGGTGCTGGCACGGCCCAGATAGTTCAGGCGATCGGGCGAAAGCCCTGCGGCTTCGGCATCGGCGCGGGTCAGCACCATATCCGTCGCGCCGGTATCCACAACAAAGCGGAGCGGCGTGCCGTTGATCGTCGCCGTCAGATAATAATGCCCGTCGCGGGCGCGTGGCAGGGTGACGCTGCCGGTGCTGGCCTCATAGGCTTGGCGCGGAATGTCGCCTTGCCGGTTGATGTCCTCCCACAGGCCGTAGCCCGCGGCGACACCGGTAAAGATCATGGCCCAGACCGCGACCTGTTGCAGCGTCTTGTTCCAGCCCTGACGGCTTTGTATAAAGAACCAGCCCGCGACCATCGCCATGAGCACGATCAGATAGATCAAACGTCCTGTTTCAATGTCCGGCATCGTATATCCTTTGGCAATTCTCCAAAGATATGGGGGCAGGGCGCGGAAAAGTCAGCCCGGACCCGGCCCGAAACCAAAGGCGCTGAGCCCGTCGAGCACGAATTGCACCGACAGCGCGGCAAGCAGCATCCCCAAAAGCCGCGTAATCACGTTGATCCCGACCTTGCCCAAAGCGTTTTCAAGGTAACCGCTGGCCTGCATCGTGATGCCCATGATGATCAGGACGGCGAAAGTGATCGCGACGACGGTCACCAGCCCTTCAAGGCCCGGTTTCTCGCCTGTCAGCAGGATCACCGACGCGATAGAGCCGGGGCCCGCGATCAAGGGAATGGCAAGCGGAAATACCGATGGGTCGTCGTGATCGTCATCCGCCTCGGCGTGGCCCTCGCGGCGTTTCGTGCGGCGGTCGAACAACATATCAAGCGCGGTCAGAAACAGCAGCACGCCCCCCGCGACACGAAAGGCGGGCATGGAGATGCCGATAAAGCCAAGCACGGCTTCGCCAAAGGCGGCAAAGACCAGCAGCAGCAGCCCCGCGATGATGACCGACCGCCACGCAATCAACCGGCGCTGGCGCGGAGTCATACCGGGGGTCAGAGCCAGAAACATCGGGCCAATCGCAAAGGGGTCAATGATCACGATCATCGTCGCGAACGCGGTGATCATGAATGCCAGATCAAGTGCCATCATAAAACGTCACCGGGGCCAGCCCCGTCCTTATCCCTTGCGCCGCGCTGGCATTACGCCGACGCGGTTTCCAGTTTTTCCAACGCGCCCATCCAGATCGCTTCGGCCCGTTCAAGCGCGGCCATGACTTCGGCGTATTTCTTGTTCCAGACCTCAAGTTCGCCGACTTTGTCCTTTTCGTAAAGGGCAGGGTCCGCGAGCTTTTTCGCAAGCTTGTCGCGCATGTCGTTGATCTTGGTCACCCGCGCCTCGGCCGTGCGCACTTCGGCGCGCAGGGCAAGGATATCTTCGCGGTTGGCGCGTTTGGGTTTTGGCGCTTCCTTGACCGGTTTGGGGTTCTTGCTGACGGGCTTTTCCACGGTCAACAGCATCTTGCGATAGGCTTCAAGGTCATCCTCATAGGGTTTGACCGTGCCGTTCGACACCAGCCACAGACGGTCCGCGACCATCGACAAAAGGTGCATATCGTGGCTGACAAGGATCACAGCACCCGAATAGCGCGTTAGCGCCTCGACCAGCGCTTCGCGCGATTCGATATCAAGGTGGTTGGTCGGCTCATCGAGGATCAGCAGATGCGGTGCGTCCAATGTGGCAAGCAGCAGCGACAGACGCGCCTTTTGCCCACCCGACAAACGCCCCACTTCGGTATCGGCCTGATCCGGCCCCAGACCGAACCCCGCCAGCTGTGCGCGCAACTTGGATTGCATCACACCGGGGCGCGCGCTGATCATATGCTGCAGCGGCGTTTCATGGACGATCAATTCATCCACCTGATGCTGTGCAAAGAACCCGATGCGCAGCTTGCTGGAGTTGATCGCCTTGCCCTCGAACAACACCAAACGGTTGGAGAGCAGCTTGGACAGGGTGGATTTACCCTGACCGTTTTTGCCCAACAGCGCGATGCGGTCGTCTTGGTCGATCCGCAGGTTCAGGCGCGACAGGACGGGCTGGCCCTCGGTATAGCCGGTCGATCCGCCTTCGATGCTGATAATAGGCGGCGAAAGCTCATCGGGTTGCGGGAAGGTAAAGACCTTGCGCGCGGCTTCCTCCGGCGGCGTGATTGTCACCATCTTCTCGATGGCCTTCATCCGCGACTGCGCCTGTTTCGCCTTGGACGCCTTGGCCTTAAAGCGGTCCACAAAGGCCTGCATATGCGCCTTATGCGCTTGCTGCTTTTTCGCCTGCGCGGTCAGCTGCGCGCGCTTTTCGGCCCGCATTTTCGCGAATTGGTCGTAATTACCCTGATAATACGTGAGCTTACGGTCTTCGAGGTGCAAGATACCACCGACGGCACGGTTCAACAGACCACGGTCGTGGCTGATGATGATCACCGTATGCGGGTATTTCGACAGGTAGTTTTCCAGCCACAACGCGCCTTCAAGATCAAGGTAGTTGGTCGGTTCGTCCAACAGCAGCAAATCCGGCTGCGCGAACAGAACGCCCGCCAGCGCCACGCGCATCCGCCACCCGCCCGAATAGGCCGAACAGGGCTGCTGCTGATCATGGTCGTCAAAGCCGAGCCCCTTGAGGATCGCGGCGGCACGGCCTTCGGCGGACCAGGCGTCGATATCGGCAAGGCGGGTCTGCACCTCGGCGATGCGCGCGGGATCATCCGTTGTCTCTGCCTCGTGCATCAGGGCGGCGCGTTCGACATCGGCGGCCAGCACCGTATCGATCAGCGACACGTCAGAGGACGGGACCTCTTGGGCGATGCCCCCGATCTTGGCGCGCGAGGGCAGGCTGATGTCGCCCGCGTCCAGCGACAGCTCTCCGCGAATGATTTTGAACAGCGTGGTTTTACCCGCACCGTTTTGCCCGACCAGACCCACTTTGTGGCCTTCGGGGATGACCGCGCTGGCTTCCTCGAACAAGGGACGGCCTTCGACGGAATAGTTGATTTCTGAAATGCTTAACATGGACGCGGTGTGAACCATGTCTGGCCCCGCGTCAATCGCGGCTTTTCACGGGGCATGACCCATGCTAGGGAGCGGCCAAATCAACCCCACCTAGGAGAGCTATCATGGCCCTTGAGCGCACATTCTCGATCATCAAACCAGACGCAACACGCCGCAACCTGACCGGCAAAATCAACGCCAAATTCGAAGAAGCCGGCCTGCGCATCGTCGCACAAAAGCGTATTCACATGACAAAGGCACAAGCCGGCGTTTTCTATGCCGTACACGCCGAGCGTCCTTTCTATGACGAACTGTGCGAATTCATGGCGTCCGAGCCTGTTGTTGTTCAGGTTCTCGAAGGCGAAGGTGCCATCGCGAAAAACCGCGAAGTGATGGGCGCAACCAACCCAGCAGACGCAGCCGAAGGCACGATCCGCGCAGAATTCGCCGAATCCGTTGGCGAAAACTCCGTTCACGGGTCCGACGCACCTGAAACAGCCGCAGTCGAAATCGCGTATTTCTTCTCCGGTCTGGAACTGGTTGGCTAAGCCTTTACAGGTTTGGACAGATGAAAAGGGTCGCAGGCAACTGCGGCCCTTTTTTCATGCAACGGGGATCACATATCGGCGGCCGATCTGTTCAGCCTTTAAGGGTCGGATGGTGTGATGACAGTTCACCGTCCACAGGGCTCACGGTTTTCATCAGCGCCGTTTGTTCAAGATGACGGTGCAACAGATCGACGTTGCGGATGTTTGCCTTCCAGCCCACGTCAAAGATGTCACCGATCAGGGGGATCGCACCGATCGCAAGGTCGATGCCCACATTCGCCCCCATACGCGCAAGGACCGAGCGGCTTGCGCCCATGCGATGCGCTTCCTTCAAGATATAGCCCGCCGGTGCCAAAGCCAGAACGTCACCAACACCGGGTATCAGGCCAAGGATGCTGTCCCAGCCCAGCCGAACGCCCAGCACAGGCACGCGCAGGGCGCTGTCCATCGTACGGGCAAGGCCACGCAGCCGGTCAAGGTCGTGTTGAACATCGGGGGTATGTGGCATGGGGCAGGGTATCCTGTTGGGGCTACGTTAGCGACCCAACGCTTATGGGCGCAGTGCCGTTCCGCTGCCGCCTTCGGGTTTCGCAGGGACGCGTTACGCCTCGCGCACACCGATCAGGTTCATCATGCGTTCGAATTCAGAGCGTCCGGTATCATGGGCACGGGCCTTGATCGCGTCGAACTTGACCCGCAGGGCTTTCTTTTCTTCCCCCTTGCAGTCGTTCCACGGGCGCCCCTGAAGCCCCATCACCAGAACATAGTACCCGATGAAGTGGGGGCGCTGACCATTTTGCAGCAATCTCTCATAGGCTGCATCGGCACCAAGATCGCGCAGCTCTTGCGCAGAGTGGATGCCAGCACGGGCGCAGCTTTCCTCGAACGCGGGGCCAAGATTGCGGATGGAAGAAACAGGGTCAGTCATACCGGGCTGTTTATACCGCAGCTTGCCGCCTGTCACTTTCAGATGCTGGCATAATCCGTAAATATCACCGGCTGGGGTTTTTCCGGCGCGGGTTTGGGTGGGGCGGATTGTTGCTGCTGCGGCGATTGCTTGGTCATGGGTCTTCTCCGGCTTGTGTTGGTCTCTCCGTTTCAGGGGCTACCAACGTTCGGGCGGCCCTTTCGTTCACGGTGAAGTCGAAAACTGCCGGTTTAAGGGCCGGATATGGGCGGTTTTGGGGCGAAACTGTGCCATTTAAGCCATGCGTTTTCCGCATATCCACTATGGTTTGCACCTTTGCTGCACCGCGCACATATGACGGTCACGGGCATTGAAGCCCTGAAATGGAAAGCTGGAAAATGAAAACCGAAGCTACATACAAAACCGCCACTCCGGTCGAAGTCGACCGTCTTCTTGCCGAAGCCAACGCGCTGCGCAGTGCCTATATCTCTGCCGCTGTTGCCAAAGCATCGCGCAAGTTTACCGGCCTGTTCCGCACCGCACCCCGCGGCACGGCAGCAGCCTAAACCGCCAGCGCTTCGCTGACGGAACATACCAAACCGAATGCGGTGGATAGGCCGCCGCATAGACGTGAAAGAGAGAATAAGAAATGAGCTATTATACATCCACATATACCGCCGCACCTGTTGCGGGTCTGATGCCCAAGCTGCGCCAGTCGCTTGATGCATTCCGTGCCTACAGCGCTGACCAACGCGCCAAACGCCAGACCTTCCGCGAGCTGTCGGCGATGAATGACCGGGATCTGGCAGATATCGGTGTTGCACGTGGCGAGATCCGCCATATTGCCTCGCAAGCGGTTGCCCTGCGCTAACCACGACGCCAAAAGCCACAAGAGTTTCCCCGCCGCAAAGTCCTCCCACTTTGCGGCGGTTTTATTTTGTCCGATCAGATGCTTATGCGGTGAAATCCGGCGCTGGTGATTCCCCCAATCAGGTACTGCATCGCTTGATATCTTCCCCCAAAACCCCTTCCGCCGCTGCGGCCCCCGAAACAGCGTTTCGCGATCAAAGTCCTTGCCAGAATTTTATTCCTGACCAAGGATGAATGACACCACCGCGGACTTGCTTGACGCTGCGCCATTGAAGCGCGGCTGCGTCATGTTACCTCCCCCTTAGACGTAACGGAGAATATCATGATCAAACACGCCACACTTACCGCAATCGCCCTTGCTACCGGCGTCAGTGCTGCTCAGGCAGAGACGCTGAATGTCGGCATGTCGGGCGGGTACTTTCCCTTTACCTTCGTAAAGCTTGACGAGCTTCAAGGGTTCGAGGTCGATTTCATCAATGCCGTCGCCAAGGAAACCGGCGACGAAGTTAACTTTGTCACCATGTCCTTTTCCGGCCTGATCGGCGCGCTGGAATCTGGCCGCATCGACACGATCGCCAACCAGATCACCATCACCCCCGAACGCGAGGCGAAATTCGCCTTTTCGCAGCCCTATGTCTTTGACGGGGCGCAAGTCGTGGTGAAAGAGGGCAACGAAGACACCATCGGCAGTGTCGAGGATCTGAGCGGGAAGACCGTTGCGGTCAACCTCGGCTCCAACTTCGAGGAACTGCTGAACGAGCTGCCGAACGCGGGCGAGATCGACATTCGCACCTATGAAAGCAACATTGCGCAAGACACGGCCCTTGGTCGCGTGGATGCCTTTGTGATGGACCGCGTTTCCTCGGCCCAGCTGATCGCGGAAAGCCCGCTGCCGCTGGCGCTTGCAGGCAAACCCTTCAGCGAAATCCGCAACGCACTGCCCTTCCGTAACGATGACGAAGGTCAGGCCCTGCGTGACCGCTTCGACGCCGCGATTACCAAGCTGAAAGAAGACGGCACCCTGACCGAGATTTCGGAAAAATGGTTCGGCTCTGACATCACAACAGCCGAGTAACACAAGATGCGGGGACTGGATTTCGAATATATGTGGGGCTTGCTGCCTGTGTTGCTGGGCTATGTCCCGCTGACGCTGTTCATGGCGTTTGTGGGCATGGTCTGCGCATTGGTACTGGCTTCTGTGCTCGCGGTTGAACGGGTGTTTCGGGTTCCGGTCCTCGACGTTTTTGTGCGGCTGTTCATCAGCTTCTTTCGCGGCACGCCGTTGTTGGTGCAGTTGTTCCTGTTCTACTACGGCCTGCCGCAAGTCCTGAGTTTTCTGGGCAAGATCGACGGCGTCACCGCGACCATCATGGGGCTGACGCTGCATTTCTCGGCCTATATGGCGGAAAGCATCCGCGCCGCCATTCTGGGTGTGGATCGCAGCCAATGGGAGGCCGCGCAGGCCGTTGGCATGACCCAAGGCCAGATGATGCGCCAGATTATTCTGCCACAGGCCTCGCGGGTCGCGGCACCGACTTTGGTGAACTACTTTATCGATATGATCAAAGGCACCTCGCTGGCCTTTACCCTCGGGGTGACCGAACTGATGGGGGCGACCCAGAAAGAGGCAGCGGGCAGCTTCCTCTACTTCGAAGCCTTTCTCGTCGTCGCCGCGATCTATTGGGTCATGGTCGAGACATTGGCCTTCGCACAGCGTCACCTAGAGGTCTATCTGAACAAGGCACATGCGCGATGACCAATACACAAAGCATTCCAGAGACGGGCAGGGCGACGGATGACGGGATCACCATATCCGGCCTGACCAAATCCTTTGGCAGCACCGCCGTACTGAAAGATATCTCGCTTGATATTGCCCAAGGCGAACGGGTGGTGATCATCGGGCCGTCGGGCACGGGGAAGTCCACTTTGCTGCGCTGCCTGAACTTTCTTGATGCGCCTGACGCGGGCATCATCCGCATTGGCGATATGTCTGTCGATGCAGCTACGGCGAAACGCGCCGATATTTTGGCGCTGCGGCGGCGCACGTCCTTCGTGTTCCAGAACTACGCGCTGTTTGCCAACAAGACCGCGCGCGAGAATATCACTCAGGCGCTGATTACAGTTCAGGGTTATAGCAAGGCCGAGGCTAACGCCCGTGCCGATGCGACACTGCGCGAAACCGGTCTGTTCGAGAAAGCCGACAGCTACCCCGCAGCACTGTCGGGCGGCCAGCAGCAACGGGTGGGCATCGGCCGCGCGATGGCGCTGGATGCGGATCTGATGCTGTTTGACGAACCGACCTCGGCGCTGGACCCCGAATGGGTGGGAGAGGTGCTCGACCTCATGCGGCGCGTGGCCGAGAAACGACAGACCATGCTGATCGTGACCCACGAGATCCAGTTCGCGCGCGAGATTGCGGATCGGATCGTCTTTATGGACGAGGGGCGGATTGTCGAACAGGGCCCACCGGCAGAACTGCTTGATGCGCCCAAAGACCCGCGCACCCAATCCTTTCTACGGCGTGTCACGGGGTAGGGATCAGACCTTGATCACCGTGCACCCATGGGCGGCGGCGCGGGACAGCAGATCGGGCGACAGCGCGGCCCCTGTGACAAGGTAATCATAAGCCCAGATCTCCGCGTGCTGGCAGGCAAGGTCCAACTCCGCCTTGCCCTGATCGGCCACCAGGATCGTCGTCTTGGCGCAGCCCGCAATCGCCTTGCGCGCCAGCACCTCGTCCGAGTTATAGTCCATCACCGCGCCCGACCCCGACAGCCCGCCACAGCTGAACACCGCGTAATCCATGCGGTAACCCGCGAAAAACGCCAGCGCTGCAGCGCCGATCAGATCCAGATCGCGCATCCGTACATTGCCGCCCGCCAGCTCCACCATCACGCCCGCGGCATTCTGCAGGGCGCACACCGCGTGGATGCTATTGGTCGCGACGAATAGGTCTTTGTGCGACGACAGAAACCGCGCGCAATGCTCAACCGTCGTCCCCGTCCCAAGCGCCACCCGTGCGCCATCGGGGATCAGGGTCTTAACCGCCAAGGCGATGCGCTGCTTTTCCTGTCGCGCGATGGTTTCACGGGGCAGGTAGCCGATATTCTCGCTTTGCTGGCGCAGCTGCACTTTACCCTTCCGCCGTTGCACCAGTGCCGCATCATCAAGCTCGCGCAGGTCGGCGCGGATGGTCTGCACCGAAACGTCCAGACGCTGCGATAGTTCGGCAGCGGACAAAGCGTCGTTCTGCGACAGCAGCGCAATGATCCTGTCGCGCCGGTCGGTCAGAGTAGGTCGCGCCATCTATTTTCCTTCGAAAACAACTCAAGGTTAGCCGGACTCTAGAGCGACCCCGTCCACGGCGCAATATAATTAAATCTGTTACGCAAATGTCATAAATCTGTAGCGTAAGATGGGAATAAGGCGAGCGTGAAATGCTTTCGTACGAAAGCTACCTTTTTAGGAGAGCCCCATGAAAACCATCCTCACCACCACCGCTTTTGCCCTGATGGCCAGCACGGCCCTTGCAGATACAATCACACTTTACACCTCGCAGCCCAATGCAGATGCACAGCAGACTGTGGACGCCTTCAAAGCCGCCAACCCCGACACCGATGTCGAATGGGTCCGCGACGGCACGACCAAACTGATGGCCCGTCTGCGCGCCGAGATCGAGGCAGGCAACCCGCAGCCCGACGTGCTGCTGATCGCCGACACCGTGACGCTGGAGGGCATGGCTCAAGACGGTCTGCTGACCGCCTACCAATCCCCCGAGGCTGCCAATTATGACAGCGCGCTGTATTCTGCCGACGGCTTCTATCACTCGACCAAGCTGATCACGACAGGCATCGTCTATAACACCGGCGTCGAGACGGCTCCGACCTCGTGGAACGACCTGAGCGATGCGGCGCTGAAAGGGCAGGTGGCCATGCCATCTCCGCTGTATTCCGGTGCGGCGCTGATCCATCTGGCAACCCTGACCGGCGATGACAGCCTTGGCTGGGGCTATTACGAACAATTGGCGGAAAACGACGCCCGCGCCCAAGGCGGCAACGGCGGCACGTTCAAGGCCGTGGCCTCGGGCGAGAAACCTTATGGCATGGTCGTCGACTTCCTCGCGATCCGCAACAAGGCCGAAGGGTCGCCTATCGAATTCGTCTTCCCGACCGAAGGCGTATCCTATGTGACCGAGCCTGTGGCGATCATGTCGACCGCCAAGAACGTCGAAGGCGCACAGAAGTTCGTCGATTTCCTGCTAAGCGCGGAAGGACAGGATGTGGTGCTTGAGATGGGCTATATCCCCGCGCGCGATGGCATGGGCGTGCCCGCCGGCTTCCCTGCGCGCGAAGACATCAAACTGATGGATTTCGATCCCGCGACCGCGTTGAAAGACGCCGAAGCCAACAAGGCCAAATTCACAGAGCTGTTTGGCGCCGAGTAATGGGCGTTCTGACAAAAAACGGGGGCAGCCGGTCCGAGGGGTGGCTGCTCTCTACCATTTTGATTGTGGCGATCAGCCTGACTCTTGCGCCGGTGCTGCGCCTGTTTGTCGAAGGGGTGACGGATCAGGGCGCGGTTGGCCTGTCGCTTGCGGGCGAGGTGCTGCGCCAGCCATCGACGCTAAGCGCGCTGAAACATTCGCTGGTGACCGCAGGGTTTGGCACCCTGGTCTCGGTGGTTCTGGGGGCTGCCTTTGCGTTTCTGGTAGCGCTGACCGATCTGCGCGCCAAGGCGGCGCTGGTCTTCTGCCTGATGATCCCGATGATGATCCCGCCCCAGATCACCGCGCTGTCGTGGACCCAGATTATGGGGCCGTCGTCTGTGTTGCTCAAGACCTTGGGGATGGCCCCGCCACTGGGCTCACCGCAGCCGCTTTATTCGGCGCAAGGTATCATTCTGTTGCTGGGCATCCAGCATATGTCGATTATTTTCCTGACCCTGCGTGCAGGTCTGCGCGCCATCCCGCAAGAGGTGGTAGAGGCGGCGCGCATCAGTGGCGCGCGGGGGCTGCGCACGTGGTGGCAGGTGGTCATGCCCCTGACCCTGCCCAGTTTGGCGGCGGGAACGGCAATCACCTTTGTCACCGCCCTTGGCAACTTTGGCATTCCCGCGATGCTGGGTATTCCGGCGGGCTATGCGACCCTGCCGACACTGGTTTACCAAAAGCTGGCGGGCATGGGCACCAGCGTGCTGGCCGAGGTATCGATCCTCGCCATGCTGATCGGTGCGGTAGCTGTAACGGGCATCCTGACGCAACGGTTCTTCCAATCGCGCCAACGGGTCTATCTGGTGGGGGCCACGTCGCGCCCCTTGGCGATCCCGCTCGGGGCGGCGCGTCTGCCGGTCGAGGTGTTGCTATGGGCCGTGGTCTGCACGATCCTTGTGCTGCCCATGTTCGGCCTGCTGGCGACGTCGCTGGTGCCTGCCTATGGCGTGCCACTGCGACTTGACACCGTAACCCTTCAGGCGTGGACCGAGGTCCTGCTGCGCCAACCGGTCACGACGCGGGCCTTTGCGAACTCCTTTGGTCTGGCGATCGGCGCGGCGGTTGTGCTCATGCTGCTCTGCCTGCCGCTGGCGTGGCTGATGGAGCGGAACCCGACGCGGCTGTCGCGGCTGTTCGACAGCCTGCTGGATCTACCCTATGCCCTGCCCGGAGTGGTGCTGTCGATTGCGATGATCCTGCTGCTGATCAAGCTGCCGTTCACCGATGCGACGCTGTACGGCACGATCTGGATCATCTTCCTGGCCTATCTGGCGCGGTTCTTCGCGGTGATGTTCCGCCCCGTGCAAGCGAGCCTCAAGCAGTTGGATCCTGCCATGGGCGAAGCCGCGCAATCGGTGGGAGCATCGCTGTTCCAGCGGCTGCGCGATGTGATCGTGCCGCTCTCGGCACCGGCGGCGGCGGCAGGGGCGATCCTTGTGTTTCTCACCGCGTTTAACGAGCTCACGGTTTCCGCGCTGCTCTGGTCCTCGGGGACCGAGACGTTGGGCGTGGTCATTTTCAATCTGGACGACAGCGGCGAGACCGCGATGGCCAGCGCGCTGGCGATGACCATCGTACTGGTGGTTATGGCGCTGATGGTGCTGGTGCAGCTGATGTCCCGACGTTTCCCCAAAGGAGTAGTCCCATGGCAGACATAAGCCTGTCCGCGCTTGGCAAATCATTCGCCGGTGCCCCCGCGCTGCATGACATCACCACCACGTTCAGAGATGGCGAATTCGTCGCCCTGCTGGGGCCGTCGGGCTGCGGCAAGACCACGCTGCTGCGCCTGCTTGCGGGGTTCGAGATGCCGACGACGGGGCAGATTTCCATCGGCCCGCGCGAGGTCGCGCATGTGGCCGGCAACCGCATGGTCCCGCCCGAGGATCGCAACATCGGTTTCGTGTTCCAGTCCTACGCGCTTTGGCCCCATATGAACGTGCGGCGCAATGTGTCCTATCCGCTGGAGATCCGGCGTTTTTCCAAGGCCGAGATCACCGCGCAGACCGATCAGGCGTTACAGGCGACGGGGCTGACGGACTATGCCGACCGGATGCCCTCCAACCTGTCGGGCGGGCAGCGTCAGCGGGTCGCTTTGGCGCGCTGTCTGGTGTCGCACCCCGATGCGGTGCTGCTGGACGAACCGCTGGCCAACCTTGACGTGGCGCTGCGGGCGTCGATGCAAACGGTGTTCACCGATTTCCATAAGCGCACCGGCGCGACGATGGTCTATGTCACCCACGATCAATCAGAGGCGATGGCCATGGCAGACCGGATCGCCGTGATGGACAAGGGCCGCATCCAGCAGTTCGACACGCCCCAAACGCTGTATGAACGCCCCAGGAACCGCTTTGTCGCCGAATTCGTCGGGCGCGGCACGGTGGTGCCTATGCGAGGGGTCGAAAAGAGCGATAGCGCCTTGCACGGCCATGTCCTGGGGACGCGGATCGCGGTGCAAAGCGGGGATGACCTGCCAAGCCATGTCTGCCTGCGCCCCGAAAACCTGACCATCAGCGAAACCGGCGACCTGCGCGCCAAAGTGGCGCGGGTGACCTATCTGGGCGGCAAATACCTTCTGGAAACCGTCGCGGACTGCGGCACGCGTCTGCTGGCTGAAACACGGGCACGGTTTGATGTCGGCATGCAGCTTGGCCTGACGATCACCACCCCATGGGCATTCTCCGAGGATTAAATGCAAAGCGTAAGAGTACTTTCCGGCATCGGGGACAAAGGCCCCGCATGCATGCAATTGAACACGGGCAATCGGCGCTGGCTGCTGGACTGCGGCTTTGGCCCCGAGGCCCACGCCCATTTTGACCCGCGCTGGCTGAAGGGCGCGGATGCGGTCTTTATCACCCACGACCATATCGACCACATCGGCGGGGCGATCTATGCGGTAGAGGCGGGGCTGCCGATCTATGCCACCGCGCAAACCGCCAAGGCGCTGCCCCCTGCCGCCAAGGTCAACCTGCTGCCCGAACAGGGGGTATCCGTGATCGATGGCGTGCAGCTGACCACGGGGCGTAACGGGCACGCCATGGGCGGTGTCTGGATGCATTTCGCCTTGGGCGAGGGACTGTTCTACTCGGGCGATTGGTCCGAGGAATCCGACTGGTTCCCGCTGGATCTTCCGCCCCCCGCGGCAACGGCGATCCTGGACTGTTCCTACCAGCTTGACGATGTGCCCCAGACCGAAAGATTTGCAGCACTTGACGCCTTGCTAGACGGGCTTGAGGGGCAGGTGCTTTTGCCAGTGCCGCCATCGGGCAGGGCGGGCGAAATGGCCTTGCACCTGATCCGGCGCTATGGTCACGCCAGCGTCATGCTGGACCCTGAATGTCAGGCGGTCTTGGCGACGGGTCTGCGCAGCGGCACGCTTGGCGAGGATGCGGCCAAGATCGCCCCGCTGCTGGCGCGCGGCCCGCTGGACGAGGCGCGTTTTCTTGTCTGCGACACCCCCAATGCCGATGGCGGTGCCGCCTGGGGCTATGTGCGCGCCTGGCATGAAAGCGGCCGTTTGGGGCGCGACGCGCATGTGGTCTTTACCGGCCATATGACCGCCCATGCCCGCGGGATCTGCAGCGTGCCGGGGGGATATTTCCAACGCTGGAACGTACACCCGCCGCTGCGTGATCAGGTGCGTATGCTGGAACGGCTTGGCGCGAAACGCTTTGCGCCAGCCTTCTGCACCCAGCCCGAGGATTACCTGATCGAGGATCTAGGCGTCGAGGTTTTCATGCATGATCTGGTGCGCCTGTGAGGGTGGCCGCGCTTCCGCCCTCGGACTTTTGCCTGATCCGCCACGGCGAGACGACCGCCAATGCGCAAAGCATCATCGCAGGGGTGACCGATGTAGCGCTGACCGCCCATGGCCGCGATCAGGCGCGCGCGCTGGCCCGTCGTCGCTGGCCGCAGCCGGTCACGCTTTTCGCCAGCCCCGCCGCACGGGCGCGAGAAACCTGCAAGCTCGCCTTTCCGCAGCGCGGTTTTACCGTGATTTCCGCGTTGCGCGAACGCGACTGGGGGGCGTTCGAGGGGCAGCCGCTGTCGCAGCAACCCATACGCGAAGACACCCCCGAAGGCGGCGAAAGCTGGCCCGCCATGCTTGATCGTGTCGCAGGCGCGATCCACGCGGCCTGTGCCGCCACACCCGCTGGCCACCTTCCGGTGCTGGTCTGCCATTCCGGTATCATCCGCGCCGCGCGCGTGCTGTGGACACCCCATGACGCGGGCACACGCCCGCCAAACGCCATCCCGATCCTGTTTCAGCGGTCGGGCACACTTCTTGAGGAGAAAGAGCTATGACATCCGCCCCCCTGAAACCTTGCGTGGTATTCGACGTCGACGGCACTCTGGCCGAGTTCGACGCGGCAAAGCTGGGTCATCTGGTGCATGGCGTCGAGAAGCAATGGGATGCCTTCCACATGGCGATGGCCGACGCCCCGCTGATTGCCCCCATCGCCAAACTGATGCGCCGCCTGAAGCAAAGCGGCGAGACGATCGTCATCTGCTCGGGCCGCCCTGACGGTTGGGCGGAACACACGATCGCCTGGCTGCACAAACACGATCTGCCCTTCGACGGCGTTTACCTGCGCGCCAAGGATCAGGACGCCGCGAGCGATCCCGACGTCAAACGCCAAGCGCTGGCGCAAATGCAAGCGGACGGGCTGGCCCCCTGGCTGGTCATCGATGATCGCAGTTCGGTCGTTGACGCATGGCGGGCCGAGGGGCTTGCCTGTCTGCAATGCGCGCCGGGGGATTTTTAACGCGGACGGGTGCAGCATCTCGACCCTGATCGCAGATTTTGACAGCGCACCGCCCCACGGGGGCGTGCGACCAAGGCGACGGCTTGTCCCGTAAGGGGTGGGCCTCAACTGTCAGGGGGATAGTGGCGGAGAGACAGGGATTCGAACCCTGGGAACCCGTGAAGGCTCAACGGTTTTCGAGACCGCCCCGTTCGACCACTCCGGCACCTCTCCGCATCGGTGTGGTGCGTCCGTTTAGGATGGATTTTGCGGGGTGGCAAGGGGGGCTAGGCCAGTTTTCGCGGACACGGGGAATTTCATTGCTGACAGATGGATTTCGCCTAAGCTCTTGGGGTGGATCAACTTGAAAGGAATGCCCTGATGCGCCGACTGTCCCGTTTGCCGTTAACTTTATGTTTTGGATTGGCGGTCATGGTATCGCTGATTGCACCGATGGCACGGGCCGCCGACAGGGAAAGGGTCGATGCATTTCTGGAAGTCACAGGGTTTGATGTCGCTCTTGAAAGCATCCGGCTGTCTGCTGATTCCGCGCCGCAAATGCTGGGGATTGATGCGGATGCCTTCGGCTCTGAATGGTCGCGTCTGGTGCGCGAGGTATTCGAGACGGATTTGATGCTGGACATGGGGGCCGGTATTCTGGCGCAGGCGCTTAGCGATGATGCGCTGGAACATGCCTCGGATTTCTATGCCAGCGATCTGGGCCAACGCCTGGTGGCCGCTGAAAACGCGTCGCATATGGAGGAAGACGATGCCGCGAAGGCAGAGGCGGGCGATGCGATCCTGAACGGGCTGCGCGGGATCGATTCTCCGCGTGTGGATCTGTTGGCGCGTCTGAACGGGGCGAGCGATGTCGAGGAGAGCTCGATCAAGGCGCTGCAAGAGGTGCAGATCCGGTTCCTGATGGCAGCGGCGGGCGCGGGCGTGATCGAATTACAGATGGAAGAACCCGACCTGCGCGAAGCGATGCGCGCGCAAGAGCCCGAGATGCGCGCCTCTATCAAAGAGAACGCGCTGGCGGGTGCGGCCTATACCTATCAGGCGTTTTCGGATGAAGAGGTACTGGTCTATGCCAAGGCGCTGGAAGATCCGCAGATGCAGGAGGTCTACGCGCTGATGAACGCCGTGCAGTTCGAGATCATGGCGAACCGGTTTGAAGAGGTCGCACAGCGGCTTGGCACCATGCAACCCAGTCAGGACCTGTAACCATGCGCGCCTTTGTTCTTGCTGCTGGCCTGTCGATGCTGGCGCTGCCGCTTTGGGCCGACGCGCGGTCAACCGTGCTGGTGGATGTCCTGCGTCTTGGCGAGCTGGCCGAGATTTTGCAGCGCGAGGGATTGGAGAACGCGGAAACGCTTGATCGCGATATGCTGGGCGGGCAGGGCGGCGCGGGGTGGGCGCTGCAGGTGCGTGCCATCTACAACCCCGAACGGATCGTCGAAACCCTGCGCGGGGCATTGGATGCGGGGTTGCAAGGGCAGGCCCGCGAGGATGTCATTGCCTTTTTCGCGCAAGACACGGGCGCAAGGATCATCACGCTCGAGAACGAGGCCCGCGCCGCCATCACCGACCCCGAGGTGGAAGACGCCGCCCGTGCAGGTTTCCATGACCTTGAGGGCAGCGACGACCCACGTCTGGCGCAGATCGCCACATTGATCGACAGTGGCGATATGATCGATCGCAATGTCACCGCAGCGATGAATTCCAACTTTCAATTCATGCGCGGGATGGCAGATGGCAACGCGCTGCAGATGACAGAGGCCGAGATGCTGGCCGACGTGGCGCAGCAGCAAGAAGAGATCGCGCAAGACACGCGCGGCTGGCTTTATGGCTATCTGCTGCTGGCGTATTCTCCGCTGGAGGATGCAGAGCTTGACCGCTATATCGCCTTTGCGCAAAGCGATGCGGGGCGCAGCCTGAATACAGCGCTGTTCGAGGGCTTTGGCACCGCATACGAAGACGTGTCCTATGCCCTTGGCCGCGCAGTTGCGTTGAACATGGTGGCCGAGGAGTTATAGCCAGCCGCACCGCCTTTGCGATAAGTCCTGCGAGGCCCGTGCTGGCCCTTGACATCAGGGGGGCGGTGCATCATACGGCAAGCCTCAACCTAAGGGTGCCCGTTTCGGGTGCCTTTGTTATTTCATGAACATCCCGAAACGGGATGCGCTGTCCGAGGTGGGCCAAGGCCCGACAAACTCCCGAACGGGGACCACAGGATGCGGAAACAGTAAAGGAAGACGCATGTTTGCGGTCATCAAGACAGGCGGCAAGCAGTACAAAGTTCAATCCGGCGATATGCTGCGGGTAGAACGTTTGGCTGCTGACGCGGGCGAAACAGTCCAATTCAACGAAGTTCTCATGCTGGGCGGCGATTCCCCCAAGCTGGGTGCTCCTTTGGTCGCAGGGGCCGGCGTTCAAGCCGAGGTCGTCGATCAGATCAAGGGCGAGAAAGTCATTCACTTCGTCAAGCGCCGCCGGAAGCACTCTTCTAAGCGTACCAAAGGCCACCGTCAAAAGCTGACACTGGTCAAGATCGGCGAGATCCTGTCGTCCGGCGCGGATAAATCCGACGTCAAAGCGGCCATCGGCACCGGGTCCGTCAGCGCTGCTGCCGTGACAGCCATGGAAGAGCGGTATGCGCTGAACAAAACCGATCAGGCCGAAATGGCCAAGCGCGTGAAGAACAACCAGGCCGAAGAGAAATCGGCCAAGCCTGCCAAGGCGAAGAAGGCCAAAGCTGCACCCGCAGCCGAAGGCGCCGACGATCTGAGCAAGATCTCCGGTGTTGGCCCCGTCATCGTTGGCAAGCTGAACGGTGAAGGCATCACAACCTTCGCACAGATCGCTGCTTGGACAGACGCTGACGTCGAAGCTATCGAAGAGAAACTGTCGTTCAAAGGTCGCGTCGGTCGTGAAGACTGGATCGCACAGGCCAAAGAACTCGCAAAAGGCTAAGGAGAGACACCAATGGCACATAAAAAAGCAGGCGGCTCATCCCGTAACGGCCGCGACTCAGCAGGTCGTCGTCTTGGCGTGAAAAAATATGGCGGCGAAGCTGTCATTCCCGGCAACATTCTGGTGCGTCAGCGCGGTACAAAGTACTGGCCCGCTGAAGGCGTTGGCATGGGCAAGGATCACACGATCTTCGCAACCGTTGACGGCAAGGTCCAGTTCCACAAGGGGCTGAAGAACCGTACGTTTATCTCGGTCCTGCCAGCGGCAGAAGCCGCAGAATAAGCCGCACCCGAGAGGTTTGAAAATTTAGGGATCGGCGGAAACGCCGGTCCCTTTTCCATTTTATCGCCCAGTGTTCACCCAGGAAGGGAGGGGCCGTTATGTCACGATCAAACCGCCCCGAGCTGAGCGATGGCACCATCCGTCTGCGCGCGCCCGAACACCGTGACATCGACGCCCGGTTCAAGCTTGGAAACACGCCCGAGATCCACCACATGTTCGGGGCAGAGTTGAACGCCGTGCCGGTGATGACCAAGGCGCTGGCCGAACGTTGGTATGAAACGCAGCTGGTTGAACCGCTGGCCTGGGTCATCGAACATCGCGGCAAGATGATCGGTGCGCTGCGCCTGCATAGTCTGCGTCCGTGGGACGCCAGCGCCGATGTCGCGATCGGCATTCTGGCCCCCAAGAAACTGGGCAAGGGGTTGGGTACACGCGCGCTGCATCTGCTTGCGGCCCACGCCTTTGGCCCGCTGGCGCTGCACCGCCTCTCTGCCCGCGTGCTCGACATCAACGAACGCGCTGCGGCCTGTTTCACCAAAGTCGGCTTTGCCCCCGAAGGCCGCGCCCGGCAGTCGTCTTTTCTGGGGGGCGAATGGCACGACAACCTGTTGTTCGGGCTGATCAAACCCGATTACGTTCCGCCCGTCTATGACGCCAAGCCGCGGCAAAAGCGCAAGAAGAAGAGCCAGTCATGAGCGTCGCACTGACATCCTTTATCGTCTTTGCGGCAAGCCAGATCGGCACACCCGGACCGGCGAATATGGCGCTGATGGCCACGGGCGCGCGCTTCGGCTTTCGCGCGGCATTGCCTTTTGTCGCGGGCGTGGCCCTTGGCAAACAGCTGGTGATCTGGCCAGTGGGTTTCGGGTTGATGCAACTGGCCGACCGCGCGCCGGGGGTTTTCGTCGCGCTGAAATTCGCCTCTGCCGCCTATATCATCTGGCTGGCGTGGAAGGTTGCGAACCTGCGGTTGGGGCAGGGCGCACGAACCGAGGCCGCACCGGGCTTTCTGGCCGGGCTGATCGTCCACCCGCTGAACCCCAAGGCCTGGGCGATGATTGTGGGCAGCTTCACGGCCTTCATCGCGCCTGGGACGCCTGCGCTGGCGGCGACGGCCACGGTGGCCGCCGTGCTGCTGGGATGCCAGATCGTGCTGCACCCCTTGTGGACGCTGGCCGGTGCGGGGATCGCAAAGACGGTCGCCGGCACCGTTTGGGAGAAGTATTTGATGTGGACCTTGGCCGCTTTGACGGTGGCCTCTGTCTTGTTCGTGCTGTTCGGAGGAGGGACATAACGATGGAAGATTTAACAGTGTCGCAACAGCAAGTGATTGAAACAGAACGGTTTGACCTGCGCCCTGTGCGCATGTCGGATCGTGGGATGATCGAACATTATGCCAGCGATCCACGGGTTGCGATGCGCACCGCATCCATCCCGCACCCGCTACCGCCCGGCGTGATCGAAAGCTTCATCACCCGCGCCACCAGCACCCCCCGGACAGAAGATGTCTGGGTCATGGATGGGCTGAAAACCGGCGGCTCCGAGGTGATGGGCGTGATTTCCCTGATCCGGATGGACCGCGATCAATCCGAAGTCGGCTATTGGGTCGCTCCTGCGTTCTGGAACACGCATCTCGCGTCCGAGGCGGTACAAGCGCTGGTGCAGGCCAATCCGCTGCGCAACAAAAATATGTTCGCCTCGGTATTTCGCGACAACCCTGCCTCTGCCAAAGTGTTGACAAATGCGGGCTTCCGCTATCTTGGCAATGCGGAAACCTATTGTCTGGCGCGCGAGACCTGCGTACCAACCTGGACGTATAGCCATAAACTATGACCACACGTGCCCCGAAAGGCCCTTTTGATGAAGTTTCTTGACCTGTGCAAAGTCTATATCCGCTCTGGCGCAGGCGGGGGCGGTTGCGTGTCTTTCCGGCGCGAAAAATACATTGAATACGGTGGTCCCGATGGCGGAGACGGCGGGTCGGGCGGATCGGTCTGGGCCGAAGCCGTCGACGGGCTGAACACGCTGATCGACTTCCGCTACCAGCAGCACTTCTTTGCCAAGAACGGCCAGCCCGGCATGGGCAAGCAGCGCACCGGCAAGGATGGCGATGACATCATCCTGCGCGTCCCCGTGGGTACCGAGATCCTTGATGAGGATCAGGAAACCGTGCTGGCAGATATGACAGAGCTTGGCCAGCGCGTCGAACTGGCGCGGGGCGGCAACGGCGGCTGGGGGAACCTGCATTTTAAATCCGCGACGAACCAGGCACCGCGCCGTGCCAATCCCGGACAGGAAGGCGTGGACCGCACGCTGTGGCTGCGTCTCAAGCTGATCGCGGATGTGGGTCTGCTCGGCCTGCCGAACGCGGGTAAATCGACCTTCCTTGCCGCGACATCGAACGCGCGGCCGAAGATTGCGGATTACCCGTTTACCACACTGCACCCGAATCTGGGCGTTGTGGGGGTGGATAATACCGAATTCGTCGTCGCCGATATCCCCGGCCTGATCGAAGGCGCGTCCGAAGGGCGCGGTCTGGGCGATCTGTTTCTGGGCCATGTCGAACGCTGCGCGGTGCTGCTCCACCTGATTGATGGCACGTCAAACACCATTGCCGAAGATTACCAGACCATCATCAACGAACTCGAAGCCTATGGCGGCGAGCTGGCGGATAAACCGCGGATCACCGTGCTGAATAAAATTGATGCACTGGATGAAGATGACCGCGTAACCGCCCGCGAGGAATTGGAAAAAGCCTGCGGCGCAGAGGTCATGATGATGTCTGGCGTCGCCCGCGAAGGGGTCACCGAGGTGCTGCGGGCTTTGCGTGGCCAAATTGACGACGATCGGCTGCGTTTCCGCTCCGAAGATGAAGAAGAGGCACCTTGGCAACCCTAAGCGACGGCACCCGTATCGTTGTAAAAATCGGCTCAGCGCTGCTCGTCGATCGGGCCACCGGCCAACTGCGCCGCGATTGGCTGCAAAGTCTCGCGCAGGATGTGGCGTGGCTCAAGGGGCAGGGCAAGGATGTGGTGCTGGTGTCTTCGGGCTCCATCGCTTTGGGGCGTGGTGTGCTTGGGCTGCCGCCAACCACGCTTGCGCTGGAACAATCCCAAGCCGCGGCCGCGGTGGGGCAGATCCGTCTGGCCCGCGCCTATGAAGAGGCGCTGGAACCCTATGGGATCACCGCCGCGCAGGTGCTTGTCACCCTGGAAGACAGCGCGGATCGTCGGCGGTATCTCAACAGCCGCGCCACGATGGAACAGCTGTTGTCCATGGGGGCGGTACCCATCGTCAACGAGAATGACACCGTCGCCACGGACGAGATTCGCTTTGGCGACAATGACCGGCTCGCGGCGCAGATCGCCGTGACCGTGGCGGCAGACCGGTTGATCCTGCTGTCGGATGTGGATGGTTTCTATTCCGCCAACCCCAATGACGACCCCGATGCCATCCGCTATGATGTGATCGACACGATCACCCCAGAGATCGAGGCGCAGGCGGGCGATGCGGGCTCTGGCCTTTCCAAGGGCGGCATGAAGACAAAGCTGATGGCCGCGAAAACCGCGACCGCCGCGGGCTGCGCTATGGCCATCTCCGAAGGATCACCGTTGCGGCCTCTGCTGACCCTTGAAAACGGGGCCAACGCCACCTGGTTCACCGCGCAATCCGACCCCCAAACCGCGCGCAAACAATGGATTACGGCAATCAAACCGCGCGGCAGCGTCACATTGGATGCCGGTGCAGTGGCTGCCATGTCCAAGGGCAAGTCGCTTTTGCCCGCCGGTGTCACCGCTGTTTCCGGTCCCTTCGGGCGCGGCGACTCCGTCGCGCTGCTGGCCCCAGATGGGCGCCCCATCGGGCACGGGCTGACACGCTATACCTCGGCAGAGGCAGAGCTGATCAAAGGTCGACAATCCTCGGAGATTGAGGCGATTCTGGGCGCGCCGGGGCGTGCTGCTTTGATCCATCGGGACGATCTTGCGCTTTCCTGACCTCCAAATGGTTTAAAATCCTCGCCGAAGGCTTTAGGTAGAGGGCAACCCGAAATGACAAAAAAGCAGTAATTAGGTTATGACCTTGGATATGACACAGACAGACGACATTCCCGCGTTGATGGCGGATATTGGCGCGCGCGCCAAAGCCGCCGCCGCGACATTGGGCTTTGCCAGTGCCGACCAAAAGCAGACCGCGCTTGAAAAAGCCGCTGACGCGCTGATGGCCAGCAGCGCCGATATTCTGGACGCGAACGCCAAAGATCTGGAGTTTGGCCGCGACAAGGGTCTCTCTGACGCGATGATGGATCGGCTCTTGCTGGATGATGCGCGCATCAGCGCCATCGCCGACAGCCTCCGCAGCATCGCCGCACAGGATGATCCCGTGGGGCAGGTGCTGACCGAATGGGATCAGCCGACGGGGCTGAACATCCAGCGCGTGCGCACGCCTTTGGGTGTTATCGGCGTGATCTATGAATCGCGCCCGAATGTGACCGCGGATGCCGGTGCTCTTTGCCTCAAGGCGGGTAATGCCGTGATCCTGCGGGGCGGCTCCGAAAGCTTCCATTCCTCGCGCGCGATCCATGCCGCCTTGCAACAGGGGCTCGAAGCCGCTGATCTGCCTGCGGATTCAATCCAGCTGGTGCCCACGCGCGACCGCGCCGCGGTGAGCGAGATGCTGACCATGACCGACACGATTGATGTGATCGTCCCGCGCGGCGGCAAGGGGCTGGTCGGTCTGGTGCAGCGCGAAGCGCGGGTGCCGGTCTTTGCGCACCTCGAAGGCATCGTGCACATCTATATCGATGAAAACGCCGACCCCGAGAAAGTGTTGAAGGTTGTTCTGAACGCCAAGACCCGCCGCACCGGCATTTGCGGCTCGGCTGAATGTCTGCTGATCCATGAAAAAGTGGCGCGGACGATTGGCAAGGGCGTGATCAAGGCGCTGCTGGACGCTGGCGTCGAAGTGCGCGCCGACGGCGAGCTAACCGAGATTGAAGGCACCGTGCCGGCCACGGCGGATGATTGGGGTCACGAATACCTTGATATGATCATCGCGGCGAAAACCGTGGGCAGCATCGACGATGCGATCACCCATATTCGCACCTACGGCTCGAACCACACCGATTGCATCATCACCGAAGACGATGCGGCGGCGACCAAATTCATGACGCGGCTGGATTCTGCGATCCTGATGCACAATGCTTCCACCCAATTCGCCGATGGTGGAGAGTTTGGCATGGGTGCCGAAATCGGGATCGCCACCGGCAAAATGCACGCGCGCGGGCCTGTCGGTGCCGAGCAGCTGACCAGCTTCAAATATCTGGTGCGTGGCGATGGGGCTGTGCGCAGCTAAGCCGTGATCCCAAGGGTGATGGTCGTTTCTGTCACGATGGATGTTAACTGTTGCCCGCTGTCTTTCACGATGGCGGGCAACAGCCCGAACTGCACCTGCGAAGCTGTTAGACCCTCTGCCCGAGACTGCCCCGCCAGCACGCCCCAAAGCGCGGCATTGATGCTTAGCCGGTCGGCCGTGCCGGTGATGTCCCATCCCGCATCGCGGTGATCTATAGTGATCTGCCCACCATAGGGCATCCCCGTTTCCAGACATAGCAGGCCCAGGAACACCATCCGCAGCGCATTGCGCGGCGCGGCAACGCCGTCGGGCCAGGATACCTGCCATTTGGACTGAGCATATAGATCTCGCAGGATACCGCTTGTTTCTTGGGCAGGGACAGGCTGCGCGTCGCCCGCGCCGAAAGCCACGCGAAAGAACCGCAGCCGCGCACTGGCGTTGCGCACGCTTTCATCGATCAGCGCGACTTCGGGGCTCATATTCATGCCCGACATCAAAAGCAGCTCAAGCCCATTGTTGATCGCGCCCACCGGCGATATCAAGTCATGGCAGATGCGGCTGCCGATCAAGGCGGCAAGATCAGTGTCGGTTTCTACCATGGGACGCCCCCTAATTAGCTGGCCCTAAATAGCTGCCCCCCACACCGCGCCGCAGAAAGGACGCACGCTTGGAAGACCTGAATGCGATACTGACACCCGGAATGCTTGTACGCCACCCCGCACATCCCGATTGGGGCGTGGGGCAGGTGCAAAGCAATATCAGCGGCAAGGTCACGGTAAACTTCCGCAGCGAGGGCAAGATCGTGGTCGATAGTCATCGGGTGATGCTCACCCCCGTCTTTGATGAAGGCTCTTCGTTAGCAAATCGTTAATTTTTCGCCGAAAACCACCGCGACGCGGGGCAAGCATTGCGCAACGGGCGGCAACTGCCTATTTATCCGCGTGATTGCGACCGGAGACGAAACCAGCCCATGATCATTGCAAAAGCGGCAGAGTTCGAAGTCCGTCTGGCGCGCACCCAAGCGGATCTTCATGCGGCGCAGCGGCTGCGGTATGACGTTTTTGTCACCGAGCTGGGGGCGGGCGGGCCTTTGGTGGATCACGAAAACCGGCGAGAGGTCGACCAATACGACGATTTCGTGGACCATTTGCTGCTTATTGATCGCAAAACCCAGCAAACTGTCGGCGTGTACCGGCTGATCCGCCGCGATATGGCGGATCGGGCAGGCGGGTTCTATTCGGAAAACGAATATGATCTGTCCGCGCTCAAATCCTCTGGCCGCGAGATACTCGAGCTGGGGCGGTCCTGTTTGCATCCATCCTATCGCGGCGGAATCGCGATGCACCAGCTTTGGGCGGGGCTTGCCTCTTATGTGGCGGAACACGGGATAGAGATCCTTTTTGGCGTCGCGAGCTTTCATGGCACCCAGGCCGAGGCATTGGCGCAGCCCTTGTCGCTGCTGCATCACACCTACCTCGCGCCGCCCGATCTGCGGGTCACCGCCTTGCCAAAGGCACGCCAAGAGATGAACCTGATCCCCGCCGACATCTTGAACCGGCGTCAGGCGATGGTGCAGATGCCCAGCCTGATCAAAGCCTATCTGCGGCTTGGCGGATGTGTGGGCGAGGGGGCCTTTATCGATCATGACTTCAACACCACGGATGTGCTTTTGATGCTCGACACCGCCCGGCTTAGCGAGCGGCAGGCCAAGATCTACAGCGGACAACAAGGATGAGCGCAGCCTGGGACAGCGCCGACCACCCGACACCGGTATCCGTCGGGCCGCTTGGCTGGGTGCTGATGCTGCTGCGTGGGATGACGCTGGCGACGGTGGTTCTTGTGGGGCTGGTGATCCTGCTCGCGATCCGCCTGATAGAGCGCCCGCTATATGGGCAGGGTCGGCCCGTGACCCCGCATATCACCCAGATCGTTTGCAAAATCGCATTCTGGATCATGGGGTTACGCCGCACGGTTATCGGCACCCCGATGCGCCACAGGGGCGCTGTTGTCGCCAATCACACCAGCTGGCTTGATATCTTCAGCTTGAACGCGGCGCAACGGATATACTTTGTGTCCAAGTCCGAAGTCGCCAGCTGGCCCGGCATTGGCTGGCTCGCCAAGGCGACCGGCACGTTGTTCATCGAACGCAATCCGAAACACGCGCGCAAACAGACCGAGGTGTTCCAACGTCGCTTGCTCGACAACCACCGGCTGTTGTTCTTCCCCGAAGGCACCAGCACCGATGGTCTGCAGGTCTTGCCGTTCAAAACCACGCTCTTCCAGTCCTTCTTCGCGCCCGAACTGCGCGACGTGATCTGGGTGCAGCCTGTGACCGTGCTCTATACCGCGCCCAATGGGACCGACCCACGGTTTTATGGCTGGTGGGGCGATATGAGCTTTGGCGGGCATCTGCTGCGCACCTTGGCGTCGCTGCGGCAGGGGCAAGTAACAACGATCTATCACACGCCGCTGGCCGTCGCCGATTTCGAGAACCGCAAAGCCCTGGCCCAAGCCTGTGAAGCGCAGGTGCGCGCGGCCCATCCCTCGGCGGGGCTTGCAACGCCAAACCCCGCTGAATTGCGGTGATATAGGGCCCCAGGCGCTAAAACATGCGCCTTGGACCTTGCGAAGCGTGAAAATCCGGACTATACGCGCGTCACTTAAACCCGCAGTCGGGGTTGGGCCTTTGAGGGAGAAATCCTTGAACGTCCGCCGGTTGGTCCCATTCCGGGATCGAGACCCCCGACGAGGCAAAACCGGAAAGGTATAAAGACATGGCTCTTCCTGAGTTCTCCATGCGCCAACTGCTTGAAGCAGGCGTACACTTTGGTCACCAAACACAGCGCTGGAACCCCCGCATGGG
>NZ_DCAN01000006.1:433133-444626 GCF_002311545.1 Sulfitobacter sp. UBA1132
ATCCGTGACACCGTCGCCAAAGGCGGCAGCATTCTTTTCGTTGGCACCAAGCGTCAGGCGGCACAGCCGATCGCAGAAGCCGCAGAGAAATGCGCACAGTACTACATGAACCACCGTTGGTTGGGCGGCACGCTGACAAACTGGCAGACCGTTTCCAAATCCATCCAGCGCCTGAAGTCCATCGACGAACAGTCCGAGCGTGGCTTCTCCGGTCTGACCAAGAAAGAGCGTCTTGGCATGGAACGTGACCAAGCGAAGCTGGAAGCATCGCTGGGAGGTATCCGTGAAATGGGCGGTCGCCCTGACCTGATCTTCGTCATCGACGTGAAAAAAGAAGCACTGGCCGTGGCCGAAGCGAACAAGCTGGGCATCCCGGTTATCGCTGTTGTCGACACCAACTGCTCCCCCGACGGGATCGACTACATCATCCCGGGCAACGACGACGCCGCCCGCGCGATCCACATGTATTGCGATCTGGCCGCACGTGCAGCACTTGACGGTATGTCCGCGCAGCTGGGTGCCGCAGGTGTTGATATCGGTGCGATGGAAGAAGCGCCCGAAGAAGAAGCCCTGATCGACGGTGGTGTCGAAGTTGGCAACGCTTCGGAAGAAACCGTTTCGAACGACGCAATGGCAAAAGACGCACCTCTGGATATCGAATCCAAGAAGGAAACGCTGGCCGACGCCAAGTCGTAAGCGACGCGAAAGAGACGGGCAGGGGGCATGTTTCCCTCTGCCTGTCACAAAACCATTACATGATTGAGACAGTGGTGCAGGACGCTCTGCCCCTCAATTTATCCCAATTCAAGGAGAACCAAAGCGATGGCAATCACAGCATCCATGGTCAAAGAACTGCGCGACACAACCGGTGCCGGCATGATGGACGCGAAAAAAGCGTTGACTGAAACAGATGGCGACATGGAAGCAGCCGTTGACTGGCTGCGCACCAAGGGTCTGGCGAAAGCAGCCAAGAAATCCGGCCGCACCGCAGCCGAGGGCCTTGTTGCAGTTAAAGTCGAAGGCGGCCACGGTGTTGCTGTCGAAGTGAACTCCGAAACGGACTTCGTTGGCAAAAACGCTGACTTCCAGAAAATGGTTTCCGGCATCGCAGATGTTGCTACCGGTGTGTCCGACGTTGACGCGCTGAACGCGGCTGACATGGGCGGCAAGCCCGTTTCCACCGTGATCACCGATGCCATTGCGAAAATCGGCGAGAACATGTCGGTGCGCCGCATGCAGTCCATCGATGGGGATCAGGTCGTGTCCTATGTGCACAACGCTGTAGCACCCGGCATGGGCAAAATCGGTGTTCTGGTCGCAATGACCGGCGGCAACGAAGAGCTGGGCAAACAGATCGCGATGCACATCGCCGCTGTGAACCCTGCGTCCTTGTCCGAAGCGGATCTGGACCCGGCAGTTGTTGAAAAAGAAAAGCAGGTTCAAATGGACATCGCACGCGAGTCCGGCAAGCCGGAAGCTGTGATCGAGAAAATGATCACCGGCCGCATGCAGAAATACATGTCCGAAGTGACACTGCTGAACCAGGCATTCGTTGTGAACCCTGACCTGACCGTCGGCAAAGCCGCAGAAGAAGCTGGCGCGACCATCACCGGTTTCGTCCGTCTTGAAGTTGGCGAAGGCATCGAAGTCGTTAAAGAAGACTTCGCAGCAGAAGTTGCAAAAGCCGCCAAAGGCTAAGCTGTCACACAACAGATGAGGAAAAGGGCGAGGGCGCATCAGCACCTTCGCTCTTTTTTATTATAAATCAGATACTAAGCGGTGAAACCTAATCCTTTAGGTGAGCCTCCAGCGCATCCAAAGCCATCAGATAACCCTGCGCGCCAAACCCGCAGATCTGACCCAGAGCCACAGGCGCGATGTAAGACCGGTGCCGGAATTCCTCGCGCGCGTGGATGTTGCTCAGGTGCACCTCGACAACCGGCAGCTCGACTGAAGCGATCGCATCCATCAACGCAATCGACGTATGGGTATAGGCACCGGCATTCAGCACGATCCCGGCATGTTTGCCTTTGGCCGCGTGGATTAGATCGATCAGCGCGCCTTCGTGGTTGGACTGCTCAAACGCCACATCAAACCCAAGCGTCTTCGCTTTCTCGCGGCACAGCGCCTCGACATCGGCCAAAGTCGTCTTACCATAGACCTCGGGCTGGCGCGTGCCCAGCAGGTTCAGGTTCGGACCGTTCAGGATCAGAATGGATGTCATAGCGATGGCCTTGTTGTTACGATGTGGTGGCGCAGACGTAGCACAGGCACCACGGCGTCGTTAGTCTTTCTTTTCAGGGTATTCGACCGGACCACCGTGCTTTTCCCATGTCGAAAAACCTTCACGTAGATGCGCTGCGTCAAAGCCCATGTCTTGCAGCGTCGCCGTGGTGATCGCCGATCGCCAGCCAGAGGCGCAGTGAAAGACAAAGGTCTTGTCCTGACCGAAGATCTCTTTGAAGTACGGGCTGTCAGGGTCGACCCAGAATTCGATCATGCCGCGCGGTGCGTGAAAGCTGCCGGGGATATAGCCGCTGCGCTGGCGTTCACGGATATCGCGCAGGTCAACGACAACAACATTCGGATCCTGCAGCATGGCCATCAGATCAGGCGTTTCGATCTCGCGGATACGTGCACGGGCAGCGGCAACCATATCCGCCGAAGACATCTTGAGCGTCATATTCTTCCTTTCGTTCAGCAGCCGCCAAAGCGCCGATCGCTTACAGTTGCATCGGCTTGGCGCATGTGGATTATGGCACGCAGAACAACGGGGTAAAGCAAGAAGCCACGCGGATGGGAGAATGGATAAACTGGATGAAGAAGCTACTTTTTATACTACTTTTCAGTGCTTTATGACGCACTTTAACAGTAAATCATCGCCCAAAGCGTACCAATTATTTACATAATACTGATTATGAGAATCAGATTAAGCGCATGCGCACCCCTCACAAACACAGGATTAGCTAATGAAACTCTGCCGTATCGAAACCCCTGACGGGATAAAACCTGCGATGATTGACGCAGATGGTGCCGCGCGCGATCTGACGCAGCATCTGACGGATATCGAGCTTGCCACAATGGCACCCGCAGCGCTGGACCAGCTGCGCGATGTGGACGTTACGGCCTTGCCTGTCATCACGGGCCGGTTTGCGCCTGTGATCAATGACATACGTCGTATTCTGTGTATCGGGCTGAATTACTCCGACCACGCGGCAGAAGCTGGCATGGAAGTGCCCGATCACCCGATCCTGTTTAGCAAACTCTGCGCGGCCACCGGTGCCAACGATCCGATCATCATCCCCAAGGATTCCGAGAAAACCGATTGGGAAGTTGAACTTGCGGTCGTGATCGGCACCAAGGCACAGCATGTGTCCGAGGCCGACGCGCTGTCCCATGTGGCGGGTTATGCGACTTTCAACGACGTGTCAGAGCGCGCCTTTCAGATCGAATTCGGCGGTCAGTGGGTCAAGGGCAAGTCCTGCGACAGCTTCGCCCCCATCGGCCCGTATCTGGTGACCGCAGACGAGGTGCCGGACCCGCAGAACCTTGATCTATGGCTTGATGTGAACGGCACCCGTCGCCAGACGGGCAATACCTGCACGATGGTCTTCTCGGTGGCCGAGATTATCTCTTTCCTCAGCCGTTTCATGACCTTACTGCCCGGAGACGTGATCGCCACCGGCACACCGCCCGGCGTTGGCATGGGCTTTAAGCCGCCGGTGTACCTGCAACCGGGCGATGTCGTTGAACTGGGCATCGAAGGCTTGGGTGATCAACGCCAAGAAGTCATCAAATTCAACGGGTAAGCGCCCTACCCTAATGCATAACCTGCACCGCGCACCGTGCGGATCGGGTCATCGCCACCGTGAGATGTCAGCGCCTTGCGCAGCCGCGCGATATGCACATCCACGGTGCGCGTGTCGACATAGATATCGCGGCCCCAGACGTGATCCAGCAGCTGATCGCGGCTGAACACTCGGCCCGGACGCTCTAACAGGGTGACCAGCAGCCGGTATTCTGTCGGGCCCAGTTTCAGCTCGTTCGCGGCGCGGTTAACGCGGTGGCGTTCCGTGTCCAGCGTGATATCGGCATAGCTAAGCGCCGCGCCCGAAGATGCCGGGCGCACACGGCGCAATTGGGTGCGCACACGGGCCATGAGCTCGCGCATGGAATAGGGTTTGACGACGTAATCATCCGCCCCCGTTTCCAACCCGCGCACGGTGTCCACCTCTTCTGACCGTGCCGAGAGCATGATCACGGGGATATTGCGCGTATCTTCGCGGGTCTTGAGCTGCCGGCACACCTCGATCCCGCTCAGCAGCGGCATCATCCAATCCAGAATAATCAGGTCCGGCAGCGCCTCTGCCACGAGCAGGATCGCTTCTTCACCATTCTCGGCCCGCCTTACGTCAAACCCTTCGGATTCGAGGTTATACGCCAGAATTTCGCGCTGTGCGGGTTCGTCTTCCACCAACAGGATCTGGGGCTGCGCCGCCGACATGGTTCTACCCCTTCAGCTTGGTGGAGGTGTTATCCGCCTTGGGGCGGTCCTCGTCCGGATGGGTGCCGGTCACCAGATAGACGACCTGTTCCGCGATCGATGTCACCAGATCGCCCATGCGTTCCACGTTTTTCGCGATGAAATGCAGGTGCATACACGATGTAATGTTGCGCGGGTCTTCCATCATGAAGGTGAGGAATTCGCGGAACAGCGCGTTATACATCTGATCGACGTCTTCATCGCGTGCGATCACGTCCATCGCCAGTTCTGCGTCGCGCTGCACATAGGAATCCAGCGCGTCCTTGAGCATGGATTCAACGGTTTTACACATGCGGCGGATGGCACCGGCGCTATCAGCAACCGCAGGAAGCTGCGCGAGCACTGTATTACGCTTGGCCATGTTTTTCGCATAGTCGCCAATACGTTCCAGGCTGGCGCTGATCTTGATCACGCTCAGGATCAGACGCAGATCCACGGCTGTGGGTGCGCGCAGGGCGATGATGCGGGCGGCGCGTTCGTTGATCAGCTCTTCGAGCGCGTCAATCGCCTTGTCCCCGCCGCGGACCTGATCGGCCAGCTCTTCGTCGCGGGTTTCCAGCGATTGTGCGGCAAGGCGAATGGCATCTTCGACCATGCCACCCATTTTCATGATCTGTGCCTGAACGCTTTCGAGGTCACGGTCAAAGGCAGAGACAATGTGTTGATCTTGCATGATACTTATCCAATCCGGCCAGTGATGTAGCTTTCCGTCCGAGGGTCTTCGGGCGACGTGAAAATCTTGTCGGTCTCGCCAAACTCCACCAGATTGCCAAGGTGGAAGAACGCTGTTTTCTGGCTCACCCGTGCGGCCTGCTGCATGGAGTGTGTGACGATCACGACCGAATAGTCCTGACGCAGCTCGTCGATCAGCTCTTCGACCTGCGCAGTGGCGATCGGGTCAAGCGCGGAACAGGGTTCGTCCATCAGCAGCACTTCGGGTTCGGTCGCAACGGCACGGGCGATGCACAGACGCTGCTGCTGCCCACCAGAAAGGCCGGTGCCGGGCGCATGCAGACGGTCCTTGACCTCGTTCCAGATGGCACCGCGTTTCAGGGCGCGTTCAACGATATCGTCAAGCTCGGACTTGTTGCGGGCCAGACCGTGGATGCGGGGGCCGTAGGCCACGTTGTCGTAGATCGATTTGGGGAACGGGTTCGGCTTCTGGAACACCATGCCGACCTTGGCGCGCAGCTGCACCGGATCGACCGCGCTGTCATAGATGTCTTCGCCGTCGATCAGGATATCGCCCTTGACGGTGCAGATATCAATCGTGTCGTTCATCCGATTGATACACCGCAGGAAAGTCGATTTCCCGCAGCCCGATGGTCCGATAAAGGCGGTGACGGTTTTGTCTTGGATATCGACAGAGACATCCTTGATCGCGTGGGTGTCCCCGTAGAAAACCTGCACGTTGCGGGCGGCGATTTTTGTTTGGTTCGTTGTCACGTCCGTCTCCGAAATTACATTGTCTTTCATAGCCTTGCCTTTCATTCTTACCAGCGCCGCTCGAACCGGCGCCGCAGCATTACGGCGATGGCATTCATGGTGATCAAAAAGACCAGCAAGATGATGATACCGCCCCAGGCGCGTTCATAGAACGCGGGATCGGCGCGTTTGGCCCATTCGTAGATCTGCGCCGGCATGGCGGAGTTCGGGTCCATCAGCCCCGATGCGATGCCGTCGGGCGGGTTCGACGCGATGAAGCCCACCATCCCGATCAGCAGCAGCGGGGCCGTTTCACCAAGCGCCTGCGCCAGACCGATAATTGTGCCAGTGAGGATACCCGGAGCAGCCAAGGGCAGCACGTGGTGGAACACCGATTGCATCTTCGACGCCCCTACCCCCAGTGCCGCGTCACGGATGCTGGGTGGGACAGATTTCAGCGAGGCGCGGGTCGAGATGATGATCGTCGGAAGCGTCATCAGCGTCAGCACCAGCCCGCCCACCAGCGGGGCCGAGTTTGGCAGGTGCATATAATTGATGAAAACCGCCAGACCCAGAATACCAAAGACAATCGACGGCACCGCCGCGAGGTTAGAAATGTTCACCTCGATGATATCGGTGAGCAGGTTCTTGGGGGCGAATTCTTCAAGGTAGATCGACGCGGCGACCCCGATGGGCAGCGCCAGCGCCAGCACCACCAGCATCATAAAGAGCGAGCCAAGCATCGAGACCCCCATGCCCGCCGCCTCGGGTCGGGCGTCAGACGCATCGGCACCTGTGATGAAATCGAGGTTAAAGCGTTTTTCCAGCGCCCCATCTGCGACAAGGGCGTCCACCAGATCAAGCTGCTCTGCGCTGATGCTTTTGTCGTTGGCGATGCTGTCGCGCGTGACGCGGCCTTTCATATAGCCATCAACGCGGCTGTTGGTCAGGAATTTGAATTCAACCGCGGTGCCAATGAGCTCGGGGTTATCCAGCACAAAGTCACGCAGCTGTGCCGCCGCATCCTTGGACAGGATGCCCGCCATATCCTTGGGCTTTAGGTCCGTGGTAATCCCGGTCTCGGCCACCTTGGCCTCAAGCGCGGCGGCCATCAGCGGCGCGTAGCCGAAGGTCGATACCTTCTTGATCTCGTCCAGATTCCGGTTGCCGTTCTTGTCCAGCTTTTCCTCAAGCAGTTGCACGTTCAGCGTCAGGAACGTCTGCTGAAAGGCCCCTACGCCGCGTCCGATAATCGTGGTCAGCAAGATCGCCAGCATCAGCAGGCCCACGGCGATGGCTGCGATACCGTAGGATTTGAAACGGGCCTCTGCACGGTTGCGTTTGACGGTGCGCGCGTCGGGCTTCAGCAGCGAATGGCGCGGCGTTGCGGTGTTGGGCATGTCGGTCATTCGTACTGCTCCCGGTATTTGCGCACGATATAAAGCGCCAGAACGTTCAGCCCCAGGGTCAGCACGAACAGCGTCAGACCAAGGGCAAAGGCGACCAGCGTTTCAGGGCTGGCAAAGTCGGTATCCCCGGTCAGCTGGCTGACGATACGGGTGGTGATGGTGGTCATCGCTTCCAGCGGGTTGCCCGAGATGCGCGCGATGGCCCCTGCCCCCAGAACAACGATCATCGTCTCGCCGATGGCCCGGCTCGCGGCGAGAAGCACAGCCCCCACGATCCCCGGCAAAGCAGCAGGCAGCACGACCTGGCGGATGGTTTCGGAATGGGTCGCGCCCAGGCCAAACGACCCGTCGCGCATCGATTGCGGCACAGCGTTGATGATATCGTCGCTCAGCGACGAAACGAATGGGATCAGCATGATGCCCATGACCAGCCCCGCCGTCAGGACCGATGTCGCCCCGCTCATCCAGTCGACGCCCAGCAGACCATTATCGCCGCGGCCAAAGATGTTCACAAGGAACGGCCCCACTGTCAGCAAGGCAAACAGACCGTAAACAATGGTCGGGATACCGGCGAGGATCTCCAGCAAAGGCTTGGCGAAAGAGCGTACTTTGTTGTTGGCGTATTCCGACAGGTAGATCGCGGCAAAGAGGCCGATGGGCACGGCCACCAGCAGCGCGATGATCGAGATATAGAGCGTCCCCCAGAGCAGCGGCAGGATCGACAGGTCACTGTCTCCGCGGAAGTTCGGGGCCCATGTGGTGCCCAGAAAGAAATCCTGCCAGGGATGCAGGCGGAAGAAATTCAGCGTCTCGAACAGCATCGACAGGACGATCCCCACGGTGGTCAGGATCGCCAGCGACGCAGCGAGCACCAGCAACCCCAGCAGAAAACGTTCCACCGTATTGCGCGCGCGAAAATCGGCCCGTGCGGTGCGCATCGCGATGAACAGACCGGCCAGCGCCAACACAGAGATCACCGCGATCATCAGCCAGCGGCCGGTGTATTCCATTGACCGGTAGCGCTGCGCGGCGGCCAGCACCTCTGGCGTCACGTCAGACCCAAGCGCCACGCCCGTGCCCGCCAGCAGCGCGCGCACATCAGTGCCGGTCACGTCCAGATCACGGGCGCTTTGGGCATCCATCGCGCCTGATTGCACGGCCGCGTCCAGCCCGTTGGCCACGCGCCGCACGTCGCTCATCACCAGATTGACCGAAGAGCCTTCGTTGACGGCGCTTTGCGGGATCATGTCGATGACCGCGTTCTGGATCAGCATCGGCTGGACCAGCATCCAGATCGCCAGCACAAACAGCGCCGGAATGGCGGTGAGCATGGCGGCGTTATAGCCGTAGTAGTTCGGAAGGGAGTGCAGCTTGCGCGCATCGCCCGAGACGGACGACATGGCCCGGCTGCGCACCAGACCATAGGCAAGGACTGTTAATATCAAAACAACGGCAACTAAGAGCGTGGTAGATCCCACATTGAAAATATCGCGCATGGTGGCCCCCGGTCGCAGCCTGTTTCAGGCTATCATTGTTTGGAAAGTATCAGTCGGCAGCAAAAATCCGGAGGCACCTCGCAGCGCCTCCGGATCGTCAGACAGGTTTTAGGAACCGCTGCCCATTACAGTTTCTTCAGCAACAACCGACTGTGTTTTCGCCAGTTCCGGGTCGGAGACCAGACCGTATTCAGCCAAAGGACCGTCGGGGCCGGCAATCTCGTCTGCCACGAAGAACTCGGCATATTCTTTCAGGCCGGGGATCACGCCGATGTGCGCTTTCTTGACGTAGAAGAACAGCGGGCGGGATACGGGGTAGTCGCCACTCGAGATGGTTTCAACGGTGGGCTCAACGCCGCTCATGTTGGCGACGGTCAGCTTGTCGGTGTTGTTCTCGTAGAAGGCCAGACCGAAGACGCCGATGCCGTCTTTGTTGCTTTCGATGCGCGCCAGCGTTTCGGTGTAGTCACCGTCGATGTCCACGGAAACACCATCGGTGCGCAGCGCGATACATGCTTTTTCAGCGGCTTTCTTGTCGTCGCCATTGGCGGCCTTGAACGCTTCGAAGTCGCCGGTGGCTTCACAGCCTGCCAGGATCACTTTTTCTTCGAAAACTTCGCGTGTGCCGTGCTTGGTGCCGGGGATGTAGGCCTGGATCGGCTGCTCGGGGAAGCTGGCGTTCACGTCGGACCACATTTTGTTGGGGTTCGCCACGATCTCGCCGTCGACAACGACTTCGGCGGACAGGGCTTTGTACCAGTCTTCGGGGGTGAATTCGAATGTGTTGCCATTGATGTCAGACGCAAACACGATGCCGTCATAGCCGATCTGGACTTCGATGATGTCGGTCACACCGTTGGCGGCGCAGGCTTCGACTTCGGAGCTTTTGATCTGGCGCGAGGCGTTTGCCACGTCGATTGTGTTCTCGCCAACACCTTCACAAAAACGCTTCAGACCCGCCGAGGAGCCACCGGATTCAACAACAGGTGTCGGGAAATCGAAGTTTTCGCCAAAGGCTTCGGCTACGATGGACGCATAGGGCAAAACAGTGGAGGAACCGGCAACCTGTACCTGATCACGCGCGGCAGCGGCGGTTGCGGATACGGCGGCAATGGCCAGCGCGGAAGTGGTGAGTTTAACGAGCGACATGATGTCTCCTGTCAGCTTAGATTTGTCTGACCACCCCCATGGTGATCTTGCCGCACCAATAGGCGGGCGACACTGAGCTTTTGTGACAGTCATGTTACAGTTTTATGACACGGACGGAAATTGTAATTTCTTTTTGACCAAAATGCGCCCGATCACGCCAGATCCATGGGCAAGATCACCGTGAATCGCGCCCCATCCCCCAGATCAGAGGTGATTTTCAACCGTCCGCGGTGCCGGTTCAGGATATGTTTTACAATCGCCAGCCCCAGCCCCGTCCCGCCAAGGGCGCGGCTGCGGTGGCTGTCGGCGCGGTAGAAGCGTTCGGTCAGGCGCGGCAGGTGCACAGGGTCGATCCCCGGCCCGTGGTCGCGGATGGTGACCCGCACCGCAGGCCCGCGCAAGGAAGGGTCACGCAAGGTCGTCTCGACCGAAATTTCAACGTCTTTACCCACGCCACCATATTTGATGCCGTTTTCAATAAGGTTCGTGAACACCTGCAACAGCTGGTCCGTATCCCCCATCAGGGGCAGCGGATCGTCCCCCATAGTCGCGACCAACGTCACATTCGCCTCTACGGCCAAGGGGTTGAGGTTGCGCATGGTCGATTGCAGCACATAGCGCAGATCGACCTTATCTGTCGGGCGCACCCGTTCGTCCGATTCGACGCGTGACAGCGACAGCAGATCGCCCACCAGCCGGTTCATGCGCTCGGCCTCTCCGGTCATGATCCCCAAAAACCGGTCCCGTGCGGGGGCGTCGTCACGCGCAGGACCGCGTAAGGTTTCGATGAACCCCATCATCGCCGTCAGCGGGGTGCGCAATTCGTGGCTGACGTTGGCGACGAAATCGCGGCGCATCTGGCTGGCGTTGGTGACCTGTGTGATGTCTTGAAAGCTCAGCAAGACGTAGTCCATGCTGGTCACCTGTCGGACGTGCACCCGAAAGGTCGTGTCATTGCCGTTGTCGCTGGCCAGATATTGCGCCTCGCGCGGGGTATCATCCTGCTGGCATTGCTCGACCGCATCGACCACCGCAGGCTGGCGCAACACGTTGATATAATGGCGGTCCAATGCGCCACGGCCCAGCAGGGCTTGGGCCGGCGCATTCATCGCGACGATACGTTCGGCGCGATCAACGGCAAGCGTAGGCAAAGGCAGCGCTGCCAGCAGATCCGGCAGATGCGGGCGCAGCACCATGCTCAGACGGGTTTAAGCTGGTTGGCAAAGCGCCGCGCGTTGTCTTGGTAGTGTTTCGCGCTGGCCGTCAGCCCCGCAATCGCCGCCGCGTCCAGCTCGCGCACGACCTTGCCCGGTGCGCCCATCACAAGCGACCCGTCAGGGATCACCTTGTTTTCAGTGATCAACGCCCCTGCCCCGATCAGACAATTCTTGCCGATCTTGGCCCCGTTCAGGATCGTCGCCCCCATCCCGACCAGCGAGTTATCCCCGATGGTGCAGCCGTGCAGCATGAC
>NZ_DCAN01000006.1:444657-445516 GCF_002311545.1 Sulfitobacter sp. UBA1132
CGTGCAGCATGACCTTGTGACCGATTGTACAGTTCTCCCCCACTGTCAGCGGGCAGCCCGGGTCCGTGTGAAAGACGCAGTTTTCCTGCACATTACTGCCCTTGCCCACGAGGATCAGCTCGTTATCGCCGCGCAGCGTACAGCCGAACCAGACAGAGGCATCTGCCTCGAGCGTCACATTCCCGATGACATTGGCATCGGGGGCAACCCATGCATCCGCGTGAACCTGCGGGGTGATATCGGCCAGAGCGTAAAGCGTCATTTCGTGTCCTCGAATTCTGATTGCAGCGCGCGCACATGATCCACCAGTTTCGGCTGCTGCGAAAGGCGCAATCTTTCGGCGGTGATGATCGACTTCAGCTTGGCCTCTGTTTCGGTCAGGTCATCATTGACCAGCACGTAGTCGTAGCCGTCCCAATGGCTGATCTCGTCCCAGCTTTTCTCCATTCGAAGCGCGATGGTATCGGGGGCGTCCTGACCACGGGTTTCCAGACGCCGCCGCAGCTCTTTGATCGAGGGCGGCAGGATGAAGATCGACAGCACGTGCTGCTTGAGCGTCGAGTTGCTGATCTGCTGCGCGCCCTGCCAATCCACGTCGAACAGCACATCGCGGCCACTGTCGATCGCCTTTTGCACCGGTCCCTTGGGCGAGCCGTAATAGTTGTTGAAGACGCGGGCGTGCTCCAGCATATCGCCATCGTTCACCATGGCGCGGAAGTCATCCTCGGCGGTGAAAAAATAGTCCTTGCCGTCTTCCTCGCCGACACGCGGTGCGCGGGTGGTGGCCGAGACAGAGAATTCAAGCGAGGTATCCCAATCGCGCAGCTTGCGGGCCAGCGTCGATTTACCCGCCCCCGAG